>JALYXG010000181.1 GCA_030947205.1 Chloroflexota bacterium | reverse complement strand
CACGCAAGTCGCGGCGCGAGGAGCCGCTTGGCGCGCACCCGTCGGACCCGACCGTGAGCCGCGCGGACGGGAGCGACCCCGAGCGCGAAGCGCTGCTGGCCGATGCGGTCGGTCTCGCCCTGCTCGTGGTCCTCGACACGCTCGCCCCCGCCGAGCGACTCGCCTTCGTCCTGCACGACCTGTTCGCCGTCCCCTTCGACGAGATCGCTCCCATCGTTGGGCGCTCACCGGCGGCGGCACGGCAGCTTGCCAGCCGCGCGCGCCGCCGGGTGCGGGGAGCGGCCCCAGTCCCCGGCGCCGATCTCGCCCGCCAGCGAGCGGTGGTCGCCGCCTTCCTTGCCGCCTCACGCGGCGGCGACTTCGCCGCACTGCTCGCGGTGCTCGACCCGGACGTCGTGCTCCGTGCCGACCGCGCAGCCGTGGATGCGGGTGCAGCGCGGCAGGGCAAGGGCGCACCGAAGCTGGTGCCGGAGATCCGTGGCGCACTGGCTGTGGCCAACACCTTCTCCGGGCATGCCCAGGCCGCACAACCGGCGCTCGTCAACGGCGCCGCCGGAGCCGTGTGGGCTCCGGGCGGACGACCGCGTGTCGTCTTTGGCTTCACGATCACGCGTGGGAAGATCGTCGCAATCGACATCCTCGCCGACCCCGCGCGCCTGCGCCAGCTCGATCTGACGGTCCTCAACGACTAACGAGCCGACCGACGGTGCGGCGCGGTCGGCTCCTGTCGTGACGAGTGAAGGGTTCCCTCCCGGTGTATGATGAAGGCTGAGAGGGTGAGGTGCATCTGGCGCGGAGGTTCGATTGTTGAATCGGAAGCCATAAACCGTCGGCGAACGCACTACGAGGAGGCAAACAATGCGCACGATCAAGGCCGCTGTTCTCTACGACTACAACACGCCGATGGTGATCGAACAGGTGCAGCTCGACGATCCGGGGCCGAATGAGGTGCTGGTGAAGATGTCCGCCAGCGGCGTCTGCCGCAGTGACCTCCATGTGCTAAAGGGCGAGTGGAAGCCGCCGCTGCCGACGATCCTCGGGCATGAGGCGGCAGGCCGCATTGCGGCGGTCGGCCCCGGTGTCACGCGGGTTAAGGAGGGCGATCCGGTCGTCCTGTCGTTCAAACCCAATTGCGGCTACTGCGAGCAGTGCATGTCCGGCCATCCCCATCTCTGCACCGGCTTTCGCGGCCCGGCAGGGACGCTGCCGGGCGGGCACACGCGGCTCTCCAAAGATGGGCAGCCGATCCATCATTTCGCCTCGACCTCGTCGTTCGCCGAATACGCGGTGATCCACGAAAGTAGCGCGGTCGCCATCGGCCCGGAAACATCGCTCGAACTGGCGGCGCTCGTCGGCTGCTCCGTGACGACGGGTGTCGGTGCGGTGCTGAACACGGCGCAGGTACGGCCGGGAAGCACCGTTGCCGTGATCGGCTGCGGCGGCGTCGGGCTGAATGTCATCCAGGGGGCGCGGTTCGCCAATGCCTCGCGGATCATCGCGGTGGACATCAGCCAACAAAAACTGGAGTTCGCGGAGCGCTTCGGAGCGACCGACACGGTGGATGCGCGCGAGGAGAACCCCGTGCAGGCGATCCGGCGGCTGACGGGCGGCGGGGCCGATTATGCCTTCGAGGTGCTCGGCAGTGGCGAAACGGTGCGCACGGCCTTCGAGGCGATCCGTTCGGGCGGTACGGCGGTCGCGGTCGGCATGGCGGCGGTCGGGGAGTACGCGCAGATTGACGCCTACTTGCTGGCGGCGCAGGAGAAGACGCTCAAGGGCTGCTTCTATGGCTCCGCGCGCACCCATGTGGACATGCCGAAGTACATCGCGCTGGCGCAGGCGGGTAAGCTCGACCTCGACTCGCTCGTCACACGCCACTACCCGCTCGAAGAAATCAACGAAGCGTACGACGCGCTGGATCGCGGTGAGGTCGGTCGGGGGCTGATCGTCTTCAACTGAGTCGCCTTGGTGGCGTAGGCTTTCAGCCTGCGGTCTCTCGCGCAGGCTGAAAGCC
>JALYXG010000173.1 GCA_030947205.1 Chloroflexota bacterium | reverse complement strand
TGGATGTCGGCGTTTTTGTGCGGCGCGACTTTACGGCGCTCGGCTTCTCGACCTCGACGAATGTGCTCGTCGCCGCCAGCCTGACGGCGCTCCTCGCCCTCTGGTACTGGCGGATGCGCGTGGACACCGCCGCCACCAACGCCGAGCAGTACACCGCCTACGAGAAGCGTCTCGAAACCTGGAACCACACCTACTACTGCCCCCACTGCGACGCGGTCTTTGTGCGCGAGTAAATGTGTGGTTATGGTCAATGCCTGATGTCTATGACAAACAAACCCGAAGCAGGGTGATGCGAAGTGTCAAATCTCGTGACACTAAGCTTGAGATGCGCGTGCGACGTACGTTGCATGCGATGGGCTATCGGTTCCGATTGCATCGCGGCGATCTCCCCGGAAAGCCGGACATCACGCTTCCGCGTTATCGGACGGTCATCTTTGTCCACGGTTGTTTCTGGCATCAGCATGAAGGATGTGAACGTGCCGAACGCCCAACAAGCAACACGACGTATTGGCAGAGAAAGCTATCGCGGAACGTTGAGCGTGACTATGCGAATCATCTTGCGCTCGAAGCCGCCGGTTGGCGTGTCGTGACACTTTGGGAATGCGAACTTGATAGAGCGGAGAATCTGACCAACTTTCTTGCTGAAAGACTGCGCATCAGCCTTTCTCCGTCTCTCCCGTTTCTTCGCCGGACTCCTCGACGGGATACGTCTCAGCAATATCATTCAGTCGCTGACGAGCAAGTAACTCCAGTCGTCGGGCTTGTGTAAGGAGAGTTCGCCGTAAACCGCGTGAAACGTCTCGTTCGCTTATCACACGCGCGAGATTGGCGACGGTACTGGCACGACGCGCAATCCGCACGTCGGGATGCTTGCGCCGCTCGTAGAGTTCGGGAGGGATGATCCTCCCTTTGAACGACTCAGGGAGGACAATAGCCTCGTGCTCAGGGATGTCAGCCTCGTTTAGCACCGCGCCAAGCGCTGAATTGCGCAGAACGTCTTGGAAGACCATGTACTCCGCTGCGCCGAGTGTCGCCTTCACCCGCGCACTATACTCCGCTGGTGTCTCGCCGGGCTTTGGCTGCTCAAGATCATAAAACGGGTAGACTTCGACATCGGCAACCTCAAACGGGTCAAGAACGTTCATCGCGACGGCATCAGTGCGCTGATTGGTGAGATGTCGCCGAATCCGAACGCGCAACCGCTCTGCTGTTTGCCCAACATAAATCGGTTCCCCATCGTAATCATAGAAAACGTACACGCCACACTTGGCGTTATTAGGTTTGCGGCCCTGCGTATCCGCTGCATTCAGGAATCGCTCAAGTTCACGCTTGATCTCCGCCACTTCTTCGGGCACGCCGCGTGTGCCGCGTTGCAGACGTTTAGGCATGAGCCAATGCCTCATCGTGTATGCTTCGCATGGAAGTGAGTTCCCCGTTGAGTAGGGGGTTGAGATAGTGGCGGGCAAGCCAGGAAACGGCGGGAACACAGACAGCATCGCCGAAACCGAAAAGCACGCGATTGTCGGGAATGCCTTCGAAATTGTACAACGCCGCACCCTGCAAGCGTGCGTATTCCAACGCTGTCATCCACCGCACCCGCACTTGACCGTCACCCGCTTCTACCAGAGCTTGTTTACTGGAACCACCGCGCGCAGTTCGGAGACATCCGCTGATTGCATCAGCACGGATTTCCCAGGCAGGTTTGCCATTGCGTGTCCTGCGATATGCGGTTGCCCATGACAACTGATGTCCCGCTCGTAGGGTATTGAGGCGTGTCAGTTGAAGCGGTGATAATTCCTGGATGAATCGCCATTGGCGTTCAGTGCTCCACCAACGTTCGTCGTTCGCGGGGAGGGGCTGGACGATGTCCTCAAGGGTGCGGTCATTCAAGGCATCGAGCGAAAGCGGTAAAGCATGCAATCTCAGTTCAGGGTGGCGTTGAACGAAACGCTTAATCCACGGTGGTCTGAGCAATGACGGTTCCCAGAATCCTGGTGAAAGAAGAGGGGCGCGTGAACCGACGATGAAAAGGCGAGGCCGACTTTGCGGGACAAAATGCCGTGCATCAATGACCAGGAGATCGCACCAATATCCGAGCCGATTCAATCGTTGTAGAGCGAGTTGGAGATCGCGACCATCGTGCGACGTGGCAAATGAAGGGACATTCTCTAACATCACCGCATAGGGCCGTCGCCCGCGCATCTCACGCAGGACGCGAGCGAACTGCCAGAACAAGCCCGATTGTTCACCCTTCAATCCGACACGATTGCCGGCGAGCGAAAGATCGGTGCAGGGAAAGGATGCGGTCGCAAGGTCAATATCGGGCACATCGGCACCGTGAATCGTGCGGATGTCATCGAGAACGAAGTCGCCCGTGTCAAAATTCCTCTTATAGAGAGAAAGTTTGGCCGATTCGATATCATTCGCCCAGATGATATTGAAGCCGTGCTCTTCCATCGCCATACGGACAAGACCAATACCGGCGAAGAATTCGGCTACCCGTAGTCCTGCCTGACGCTCGATCATCCCGACCTTTCTGAGAACGCTTGTCCTGTACGTGCATCCTTCTTCATGAGTTATATCACAACAGCCAAGCCAACTCATCCAATGGGAAGGAGGCGGAGGTCTTTACCCAACGAGAATGTGGAACTGGAAGTCTGCCGTGATGTTTTTCTCGCCACTGATGCGGACGATGATGACGTATTCTCCCGACGCGGCGGGCGCGGCGATCGTTGCCTGCCAGTCGGTCTGCATCGTCGGCAGGGATACACCACCGCGTAGCGTCGGATACGCGTCTGACCCTGCTCCGGCCAGCGAATAGACGAGCGATGTGATCGCGATGATCGGCTCCGCACCGCGATAGGTGAACGCGAGCGTGCCGACCGACCGCACATGCGGCGTCTCAAAGGGAACCGGGCCACCGTATCGGTCGAAAATCCCGCACGTGCCGAGCGCATCATTCGCGCACCAGTAGGCATAGCCGCGCTTGCCGTTCTGCACATCCGCACCGGAGGCGAGCGTTGCCGGGCCGGGATCGGGGCTGACGCGCGCCGCGCTCACGCTCGCGGATGCAACGGCTGTCGGTGTGGAGACGACGGTTGGCGTTAGCGATGCCGGTGCGTCATTGCTCTCGTTACCCACCCATCCGACAAACGCGATCACCGCAACGGCAAGTCCGGCGGCGATAATCATGGCCACCCTCGGTCTTCGCAACAGTCGGTCTCCCCTCGCGGATCGCCACCACATCGCACATGTCTGTCTACGGGAAAGAGCGACAACTTGTTCCATGAGGACGACACACACATGGCTCGGTCATCTGCGAACGGGAGCGCACGCGACCCGCATCATGCCGCTACTTCGGAAATGAATGCAGAAAAGTAATTGACAGGGGGGTAAGCATAGCCTATGCTGATTGTACTGAAGTGTCGAATGATTAATCACTGCGGGGCAAAACCGTAGCGGCTCGCCCGGTACGGTGTGATATATCCGCGATCGTCGTATGTAGGCGGTACCATGGCGTGATGCGTTGGGGACTGGGAGCAAGAAAGGGGGGTGGTCATGGCGATGGGTTTTCACAAGGCTCGGCGGCGGAGCATTCTGAAAAGCGGTGCGCTCATGCTCGCGGGGGCGATGGGCCTCAGTGGCGTGGGCAAGGAGACGGTCGGGCAAGCAGCGACGGTTGATGGGGGTGGGAGCACGGTTTTGACTTTGTACGGTCGCCAGTGGCAGATATACGCCGCCGACCGCCGACCCGGGACGGTCCCCGTCAAAGGGGACCGGGTGGCGATGTACGGCGAGTTTCTGGATGACGTGGGCGGGCGAAAAGTCGGCGAGTTCTACGCGACGTGCTTCTGCGTTGATTCGCCCTTCGGCGCCAACCCATTTTCCGCCGCCAATGTGGAGATGCATACCCTGAATCTGGAGGGTGGAACGATCATCGGCATGGGGTCCGCTTCGGCGGGAGAAAATCACTACGCAATCGTTGGGGGTACGGGGCGTTTCCTCGGGGCGCGCGGGAGTTACGTCGCGCAGCAGCACCCGTGGGAACTTGGGGGCGACGGCACGGCGGAGTTTGTGATCACACTGATGGCATAAAAGGGGGGAACGCATGGCTGGGGTTGATTATTTCCTTAAGATTGACGGGATTGATGGCGAAAGCACCGACAAAAAGCACCAGAACGAGATTGACATCGAATCCTTCAGTTGGGGCGAAACGAATGCCGGGAGCGCCGCCCACGGGAGTGGGGGTGGAGGCGGCGCCGGCAAGGTTTCCCCGCAGGATTTCCACTTCGTCAAGCACTTCGACAAGGCCTCGCCAAAGCTCTTCCTCGCCTGCGCGAGTGGGGAGCATATCAAGCAGGCCATCCTGACCGTACGCAAGGCGGGTGAGGGTCAGCAGGATTTCCTCAAGTGGACACTGAGCGATTGCGTCGTCATCTCCTACGAAACCGGCGGCAACAAGGTGGCCGTGCTCGAGTCCAGTGGTGACAAGGAAGAGCCGAAACCAGAGGTCACTGCGGTGCGCAATGCGGAACTGA
>JALYXG010000170.1 GCA_030947205.1 Chloroflexota bacterium | reverse complement strand
GACATGCGCAAAATACGGTAAATAGCGCGCCGCAGTGAAAACTTGTGATCGAACGGTTGTTCACCTTGCATATGTACGTACACCAGTGTACGATACGCGATGCGGAGTAGACATAACCGCGAGGGCGCACGATGGAAAAGCGAGCGGAGAGCATGCACGAGCCAATCCGGGCCCATACATGCGGTGTGACAAGGGGAAGGGCGATGGGGTTTCTAGCACGCGCACTGCCGCGTTGGACGGCATGGTGGGCAATCGTCGCGCTGATCCTGATGCCACTCACGGTCGTCGCCGCGAGCGAGCAGCCGTCGGGAGCGCCGCCCGAACCGGAGGTCACGGCGACTGCGGCGGTGGTCGTCGAACTGTCGAGCGGGACGATCCTCTGGGGCCGCGACATTCATGCCCCACGCGCCCCCGCCAGCGTCACGAAGATGATGACCGCGCTCGTCGTCGCCGATCTCGCCACGCTGGACACGAAAGTGACGATTCAGGAGAGCGATCTCGTCGGCGAATCAAGCATGGGGCTGGAGAGCGGCGAGACACTGACGGTCGAGGCGCTGTTGTACGGCATGCTGCTCCCCTCCGGCAACGATGCCGCGACCGCCCTTGCCCGCACCCTCGGCAAGCAGCCGGGCGACGCGACGCCCGCGCAGAGCGTCCAGCGCTTCGTAGACAAGATGAACGCGAAGGCGAAGACACTCGGCACGAAGGAGACGCACTTCGCCAACCCGCACGGCCTCGACGAGCCGGGCCATCTGACGAGCGCGGCCGACCTCGCACTGATCGGCACGGCCTTCGCGGCGAACCCGACCCTGATGCATATCGCCGGGACGGTGACATACGACGGCTTCGGCCACACCGTCCACACGACCAACAAATTGCTCTACGACGGACGCTATGCCTCCGTGGTCGGCGGTAAGACGGGCCAGACCGACGATGCCGGCTACACGCTCGTCGAGATTTCCTCGCAGAACGGTCGCCGGATGCTCAGCGTCGAACTCGGCACGACGGCGGACGCTTTCTGGACCGACGCGATGCATCTGCTTTCGTACGGCTATGCGATGCCGCGACGCACCAGCGCACCGCGCTCACTCTCCCGCCGCTCCGTCACCGCCTCCGTACACGCGACCAATTTTTCGGGCGTCCCACCGGACCCGAATGCCGGGACGGGAATGAATGCTGCCGACGCCGTCGCGCCGCTCGATCCGCGTGCGACCGCCCACACGACGACGATCACCCTGCCGACCGCGCACCGGTCGAACACGGCGCTCGCCGCGCGGATCGCCCTGCTCGGCCTGCTTGCGGTAATTACGTGCGGCATCGTCTATGCGCGCCGCGTCGCCGTGCGCCGGACATTCGCCGAGATGAAGCGGGAGTGGCACAAAGGACTTGCTGATCCACCCCATCTCGTCGTGACGACGCAGATGCCGCTGATCCCGACGACGCCACGCGGCGCGACGCCCTCCGTCTCCTCGCGCTGGGCGCAGGCCGGCGTCCATGTGCCGAAGGGCGAGCAGGAGGTAGCGCGGGCGTATGCATTGCAGGCAGTGCGCCAGGCACGCAGCGGCAGCCGCACTGCCGCACAACAGGCATTCAAGCACGCGGTCTGGATCGCTCCCAAACTGGAGTGGGGGGCGATCCCCGGCTTCTGGGAGATGCCGCCCGTCAGTTACGCCGATCTCGCGACCGTGATGATCGAGGCGGGCCACCTTGCTATCGCCCGCTCGATGCTCACCGTCGCCGCGCTCGCCCACCCACGCCACCCCGACCTACGCGCCGTCGAGGCCCGCCTGAACCGGCGCGAAACCGCCCCGCCCGCTGACATCTCCCATGTCGGCCGACGATAACGCGGATGCGCCACCCCGATCTGGCAGACAGGAAAACCTCTCCCAGTGGGACACGTTGCCTGTCCTCCGTCGCGCGACGCTCATCCCGCCCGCGCCGTATGCGCTCGACCTGACGGCGACCGCGCTCGCCCGCTTCCCCCGCCTCCTCAATCGTTGGGACGGCGCGACGTACCGCCGCCTCTTCGCGTTGGATAGCGCATTCGTCGAGGTCGCGGTGCGGCAGGACGGCCCGCCAACTGAGCCGCGCCTACAGCTCACCTTCACTGGCCCCGCGCAGGTCGCACCTGCCCTGCTCGATCGTCTCACGGGATATGTGACGCATATGCTTGGCGCGACGGAGGAGATCGCGTCGTTTCTCGCGGTCGCGGCGGGCGATCCAGTGATCGGGCCGCTGACACGCGCCTTGCCCGGCCTGCGTCTCTTCCGCAAGAGCGATGTCGTCGAGGAAGTGATCGTCAATATCCTCGCGCAGCAGATTTCCCTTCCCTTCGCGTATCAGTGCAAAGCGCGGCTTGTGGCGGCGTACGGCCCGCGCCTGAACATGGGCGAAACGACACGGTACGCGTTGCCGACGCCCGCCATCCTCGCGACGCTCACGCCCGAAGCGGTGCGCCCGCTGCTGATCTCGCGGCAGAAGGCGGCGGCGATGCGCGCCTTCGGGGAAGCGGTTGCGTCCGGCGCGCTCGACCTCGCCGCCCTGCCGCACATGAGCGACGCGGAAGCGATCGCCGCGCTCACGGCAGTGCGCGGTATCGGCCCATGGACGGCGCACTGGACGCTCGGGCGGACGCTCGGGCGCGGACATATCGTGCCGGTCGGCGATGTCGGCGTGCAGGCGATGTTGGGTCGCGCGTACGGTTTCGGCCGCAAGATGACACCCGACGAGGTGCGCCGGTGGGCGGACGGCTGGGGCGAACACGCCCTCCTTGCCGCCGCGTACCTGATCGCTGGCACCTGGCATGGCCTCGTACCCTGACGAATATCCGGCTTCCCCTCCCGGCGCGGGAGGGGGTTGGGGGTGGATAACCTGCGTGCTAGACTCCGGTTCATCCGTCACAGCGGGGCAGGGCGGAAAGGGGGTTTGACGGAATGCGGAATCATCGGAACCGGGATGCGCGACGCCTCATGCTCGCCAAACATGCCGCCAGTCCGCGACTGCGCGGCGCATACCGTCGCTTTGTCCACGCCGCCCGCCGGGAGCGCGAAGGGGAAGATGGCACGGGCAATTCGAGTGTCGTTCCCGCCCCGCGTCGCCGACCGATGGGCGCCATCGTCGTCCTTGCCCTCCTGCCGATGCTGCTCACCGCCGTTGTCGGCGTGCGGATCATCGCGTTCTACGACCATCTCAAAGGAGCGGTGGACACGATCACGACATCCTCCGTCGGCGATGTCGTCCACGGGACGGCCGCGCCAGGACTCGCGGCGAGCACAGACCCGAATAGTCCCGGCATACCGGCTTCCGTCCCGACGGCCCTTCCGGCCCCACGCTTCGACCGCAAGGACCCGATCACGATCATGATGCTCGGTGTGGACACGCGCGCGGGCGACAACGATCCGTCGCACTCGGACACGATCATCCTCGGCTACATTGATCCGCAGGAGAAGATCGGGCACCTGCTTTCGATCCCACGCGATCTGCGTGTCCGGCAGCCGACGGGCGGGCTGGCGAAGATGGCCGATGTCTACGCCAACGGCGACGCGTTAAAATACAAGGGCGTCGGCGGCGTCGCGTTCGTCTGGGACACGATCGAACAGAACTTCCAGATCAAGGTTGACTACTACGCACAGGTGGATTTCGGCGGCTTCCGCAAGATCGTGAACGCGGTGGGTGGCGTGACGGTGGACAACCCCTACCCGATCAAGGACGACTCCTACCCAACCGAGGAGTACCAGTTCACGCGTGTCTTCTTTCCGGCGGGCACGATGCATCTGGGTGGCGACGAAGCCCTGAAATTCGCGCGTACTCGCCACGACGACGCCGACGGCGATTTTGCGCGCAACCGACGCCAGCAACAAGTGATCCTTGGCGTGCGCGAACAGGCGTTGAAACTCAATTTGCTGTCGAAGGGCGCCGACCTCATTGACGCGCTGAAAGACACGGTGCGCACCGATTTTCCGAAAGATCAGTTACTGGGGTTCGGCCGTTTGGCAGTTGATCTGCGTGGCGATGCGATCAAGCAGTACACGTTGTCCGACATGCTCGGCAGCGACGAAAGCACCGGCATCTATTACGCGACGGTGGACTGGCAAAAGGCCACCGCGCGGGCGCGGGAGTTCTCGCCCAAGGAGAATTTCGGGACGATCCGCTCGGCGTTGCCGAGCGGCACGAATACTGCCGCGTCCGTGACGGTCGAGAACGGCACCTTGAATGGTGGCCTCGCGAAGCGGTGGACGGCGGTGATGCAAACCGTCGGTTTCACGAACATGACCGCGATTGACGCGCCGACCGCCGCGAAGGGCAAGACGGCGCGAACGACGATTATTTACTACGGTGCGAACCAGCAGACAGCCGCCGCGCTGGCAAAAATCCTCAACATGGATACGAGCCGGATTCAGGACGGCAAAGCGAAACGCCCGCCCGAAGTGCCCGCCGACACCGCTGTCCTCGTCCTCCTCGGCGACGACGCCCCCGAACCCGACCGACCCCCGCCTGGGTAAGGAGCGCGGCTTCAGCCTACGCTACCGGTGGCATAGGCCTATGAACAGCAACAACTTACTCCGGTAATCGGGTGGGGCAGGTTTCCGGGTGCTCTCCGGGCGGCATGCCAGGCTCACAGGTTGAAAACCTGTGCCACCGAGCTATTGCCCAATCAAGTGTTTATTCGTAAGCCGACGCTTTTGCGCTGTTATGCGCTTGACGGCATAACAGCGCGCTGCTATCGTCATACCCGCATAACCGTGTGAGTGTATCGCATCCGTCGTGTAGACGGGGCGTGTGAAGGGACGCAAAAAGGCATGGGCAAACTGCTCGTCGGGCGGCCGACATTGACGATGGAGTTCGTGGTTTCCGCGCCGCTCGATCTCGTCGTGACGCTCGTCCTCGTGTATCGCGCGCCAGAGATGGGCGCGCAGGCAGACGCCTGGTGCATGGCAACGCGCGCCGCACTTGACAGCGAGAGCGCGCACGTACTCGATACGCTGTATGGCTCGTCGGGCCGCAACATCTATTTCGCCGAAGAACTGCTGATGTCCTTCGATCCTCTCGCACCCGACCGCCGCAACGCGACCTACGCGACCTACCGCGCTGCGCTCGGGCATCAGTCGCCGTCGTGGTTTCAGAACGCGCTGAAGCGGGCGCTCCGGCGCGTCCATCACGATCAGGGCGACACCACCACAACGATCCCCGACCCGGCGGACGGCGACCGGGCGGCCTGGGAACGCTTCCTCACCCCCGGCATCACCCGCGCGAAACTCGCGGACATCGTCGCCCTCGCGATGCATCCCACCGATCTGAAAGCGAAGGCGCTCGCGCTTTTCGATACCTACGAGGAGCGGTTCCACGCGGCGGATTTCGCGGCGGCGTTCGAGCCGTTGCACGGCGCGGCACAGCGAGCGGAGCGGTTGCACGAGTCGTATCTGGACGAAGCATTCGCGGACATGACAGGGAACCGTCTGCCGCCGGAAATCGAGCACGCGGCTCGGGAGGTCGAGCGGGCGACATTCGTGCCCTGCGCCCATCTCGGCCCTTTCCTCTCGTATGTCCTGTATCCACCGGAACTGATCGTCTACTTCGACGCGACACGCCCGCTTGGTCGCCCGGCGCGCAACGGACGAGCAATTGAGGAATCAGACGCGACGGGCGATCTTGCCGCACTCCGCGCATTGGCGGACGGCACGCGCCTCAAAATCGTCGCGATCCTCCGGGAGGGCGAACTGTATGCGCAGGAAGTCGTCGCCCGGCTCGGCATCTCGCAATCCGCTGTTTCGCGCCACCTCAGCATGCTCGAATCCGCCGGTATTGTGCGTGTCCGGCCTGCGAATGGGATGAAGTATTACGCAGTCAACGCGGGGCGCGTCAAGCAACTCGCGGAGTCACTTGGCCACCTCGCGGAATAATATCGCCGCGATAGCAGTTGCCAATGATAACCGATGGCATCAATCGTGCAAAGCCTTGTCTGTCGGACATTCGCACATGGCACCTGTCCAAAGGTATGGGTTCGGTTCCCAGTCGTTGGAAGGGTTGACCGAACCGGGATGGCATGATATAGTGACAATGTTCACAAACCGGGAGACGGAGAAGACGCCGACCGGGGACACTTAACAACAGAATGCCTTGCTGGTTCGCTGGCTTGAGGCGTTCAGAGCTGTGCAGCCTCACACCCATACGGGTGTTGGCGATAGATATCCCCTCTGATTTCCTCTTTCGACGGGCATCACTCCGGTGATGTCACCCGCCTTAACAGCCTAGCCCAACAATTCGGCGGAACACCACCACCGATGCGCTGGGCACCTACGGCAAATGTGACCCGCGCCCTCGATCCTCTATCGGGGGCGCGACGTCGTTAAGTCGCACGTCATTGTCTGATAGCATGGCAGTGGCAAGAAACTGGCAGGTATGGCGATGAATGTCGGCGGAAAAGGATGACAGCGTGGATGAGCCGATCCGATGCGTGCATCCTCCGTGATGTGGCGCTTTTCTCGCGTCGTGACACAAAATCCACCAACGCGGCATGATTTCCTCTCCAACGCTGTGCGTGGGCGTCGCCTGCGACCGACTACACCGCCCGCGCTCGCTCGCTTATGGGATGGCATATCGGTAAGCAATACATCGGAGGGGGCACGATAGACGGCACGGCAATTTCCACGGAGCGGAATGTTCGTTGCGGTATTGGATATACCCAAGGAACACAACGATGGTCTATGAATTATGGGATGCCGACACACGCAATATCATCTATACGTATCCAACCGAAGCAGCCGCCCTTGCGGAGGTTGCGGAGCAGATAGTGGCCTACGGGTGCGATGCGGTGGCGACATGGGCGCTTCTTGTTAACGGCGACGCGGCGGGCGAGAAGGGCATACATCGAATCGCCGATGGAGAGATGCTTGCGGAACGTGCGCTGCACATCTCCGCTCCTGAGCCGATCCAACGCACCGCCGATTGATGATCGGGGCGCAACGTCGCATTCCGCACGCTCCCCGGATTCCCCAGCCTCGCCTGCTCTGTAGGCGGAGAGACCGCTACGGCGCGCTGTAGCGCCAGGTGTAGTAGTGCTGACCAATGTTGCCGAACTCGATCTTGTAGGCGTCGGGGTTCGTCGGCGTGTAGGTCAGGACGCGCCGCTCGTAGGCCTGGACGAGCACATCCTTCTGCTGGCCCCCAACCTTTACAGTCGTCCAGAACGGCTCGGAGATCGCGTAGCCGATGCTCGCGAGGCCAACCCGCGCGCGGAAATCGCAGAACACCTTCGGGACATTGTGATGCGTCGCTGCCTCCGGGTGCGAGATAACGGCGTACGGGTCATCGAGGTACGGCCCCTTGTACAAACCGACCGTGCCGCTGGCGCTCAACGACTGCGACGCTTGCATGGTTTCCGTCGAGGCGGTCTCCGCCATCAGCGACGAGCCGTTGATCGTGGCGTAGGTCGGGCCG
>JALYXG010000163.1 GCA_030947205.1 Chloroflexota bacterium | reverse complement strand
CTGAAACTGGCGCAGCGGGCCTTCGTCCTCGCGCAGGGGCTGGGCCTGATGACGTGGACCTTCGACCCGCTCGAATCGGCGAACGCGCACCTCAACTTCGCCAAACTGGGCGTCGTCAGCCGGACGTATCTGCCCGACTTCTACGGCGCGATGCCCGAAGCGATCAACGCCGGATTGCCGAGCGACCGTCTGCTGGTCGAGTGGCATCTCGACACGCCGCACGTCCACGGTCGCCTCGTCACCGCCGAAAGCAGCGCAACCTTCGGCCCTCTCGTCAGCGCGGAGTCCCTCGACGCGCCGTACGCGCTCCGCATGGGCGATGACGGATATCCGGAGGGGTCAGGGGATGGAGGACCTCGCCTTCGCATCGAAATCCCCGCCAACATCCAGGCAATCAAAGCGACCGACCCGGCTCGCTCGCGCGCCTGGCGATTGGCGACCCGCGCCGCCTTCACCGATGCCCTCGCACGCGGCTACCTGATCGCCGATTACCGCGCTCCCCGCTTCCATCGCCCGGAATGCGGCTGCTACCTCCTCGCCAAGTCAGCACCGGAGCACGCGTAGGTACGATCACGAAGGCGGCTTTGCCCGCTGTCCGAAGGGACAGAGCGCATACGGTACAATAGTCGCGGTCAAGAGCGAAGGTGGATAGGCAGTAGGAGGCGCGGCGCGTGCAAGAGCAAGGGCAATGGGCGGAGACGGTCCTGGCGAACCTCAAGGAGCACGAGGTCCGGCTGATGACCTATGTGCCGGACAATATGCTCATCCCACTCATTGACGGCGCGCACGCGGACGCGCACTTCACCGCTTTCACCGCCACGCGCGAGGAGGAAGCAATCGGCATCGCCTGCGGCGCGGACATGGCGGGGATGCGCGCCGTCGTGCTGATGCAGTCGAGTGGCTTCGGCAACACCATCAATGCCCTCGCCTCACTCGCCGTCCCGTACCAACTGCCACTCCTGATGATTATTTCGGAGCGCGGCGTGATCGGCGAGTACAACTCGGTACAGATGCCGATCACCCGCGCCATCCGCCCCACACTCGATGCCCTCGGCATCCCGCACGTCACACTGTCGCGCATGGACGAACTGCACTTCCTCACCCACCGGATGATCCGCCAATGCTTCCTGACCCGCACGCCGACCGCGCTCATCCTTTCCCCGCTGCTGACGGGCGGCAAAACCGACGTGTAGGGAAGCAATGAGCAATGAGCAATGAGTATCCTCGTAGGGGCGATTCGCGAATTGCCCTCCCCGTCAATCCTACGGAGGTTGCGATGGTTCTGTCCGATGCCGAAACGATGACCGCAAAATCCGCCGTGCCGATGCAGCGGCTGGCCCTCACCCGCATCCTCGTTTCGCTCCTGACGCATGAGGAGGCGATTGTCGCGGGGATCGGCAACACGAATTTCGATCTCGCCGCCGCCGGGCACCGACCACAGAACTTTTACATGCTCGGCAGTATGGGGCTGGCACTGCCAATCGCGCTCGGTGGGGCGGTCGCGCAGCCAGGGAGGCGGTTCTTCGCGCTTGAAGGCGACGGCTCACTCCTGATGAACCTCGGCTGCCTCGCGACGGTTGCCAGCGTCGCCCCGCGCAACCTCACGATCATCATTTGGGATAATGGGTTGTACCAGATCACCGGCAAGCAGCCCGCCGCGACCGCCAGCGTCACCGATCTCGTCGGCGTCGCGAAGGCGGCGGGGATCGCGAACAGCGCGTGGGCGACGGACGAGACGGATTTCACGCGCCTCGTCACGCAATCGCTCACCGATGACGGCCCGCACCTGATCGCCGCCCATGTGGACGACGCCCCCGGCGCCTCCCGCCCTGAGCGCGACCCCGTCCTACTCCGCGACCGCTACATGCGGGGCATCGGGGCGGTCTGAGTCCGGAGGGCACACGGCTGTGCGCCCTACACGAATTGGGGCGACGATGCTCCGATGCACAGTTGGTACGGCAGGGCAGATAGGGGTACACAGCCGTGCGCCCTCCCTCAGCCGCGTATGCCCGCAAATTGCCCCGCCGACGTGCCCGCGCGGCGACCGAAGACCGCGCCGCTTGTCAGGCCGCTGCCGCCGGGGTAGTTAGAGAAAAAGAGGCCACCGACTAGTTCCCCGGCGGCGTGGAGGCCGGGGATCGGACGATTCGCGCGGTCGAGGACGCGCGCTCCATCGTCCACTTTGACGCCGCCGAAGGTGAAGGTGATGCCACAGGTGACGGCGAAGGCGAGATACGGCGGCATGTCGAGTGGCAGCGCCCAGTTACTTTTGGGCGGCGTGATGCCGACTGTCCGCTTGCCATCCTTGATCGCTGGGTTGAAGTCGCCGGGTTGGATGGCAGCGTTGAAGGCGGAAACCGTCTCCTCCAGCGCGTCGGGGTCGAGGCCGAGGGACGCGGCGAGGTCGCGGATCGTCGCCGCTTCGGAGCGGGCGACGCCGGGCGCGGTGTACTCGTCCTGTCGGAGGAGCGGGGCAGTTTTGGCGTCGAAGAGTTGCCAGGCGATTGCGCCGGGCTGCTTAAGGATTTCCGCGCCGTACTTCGCGTAGGTGTAATTGCGGAAGTCCGCGCCTTCGTCGAGAAAGCGCGCGGCGTTGCGGTTGACGACGATGCCGATCGGGTACGACTGCTTCGAGAAGCGATGCGCGATCTCGCGGTCGCCCGTCGGCGGCGCGCCCGCGTCCCACTGGATGGCGTGGCAGCCGCTCCAATGGCCGTACGGCTGCGCGCCCGCATCCAGCGCCATCTGGAGAACTTCGCCGGTGTTGTACGGCGTGCCGCGTACCTTCGCGACATCCCAGTTCGGCCCGAGGTAGGCGGCGCGCCGCTGTGGGTCGGCCTCGAAGCCGCCGCTCGCCAGCACGACCGCCCCCGCCGCGATCTCCGCGCGCCCGTCCGGCCCATCCACCGCAACCCCCGTCACCGCGCCGCCCGCATCGCGCAGCAGCCCGACGACCGGGCGGTCGTAGCGAATTTCGATGCCGCTGGCGAGCGCGGCGGCGGTGTGCTGGGCAATCAACCCCTTGCCCTCACCGACCGTGCCGAGCGGCAGGTTGCCGAAGAAGCGGGATTTGCCCGCCACCTGGAATGACTGCCGCTCGTACATCAGTTTCCAGCGGACGCCTTTCGCGTGCATCCACCGCACGACCGCCGCCGCGTCGTTGACGAGAATGGAAGCCAGCGCGCGGTCGCACCGCCCATCGGTGATGCGGACCATATCAGCCATGAAATGTTCGGGCGTGTAGGGCGGCAGTTCGACATGCGCCGCCTGCTCATTCGTGAGATCGTCGAGGATCGGGCGCAGGTCGTCGAGCGTGGCGAAGGTCGTCCGCGTCGCGCCCGCCGTGAAGTAACTGTTGCCGCCCGCCCATGCGTGCGGCGCTTTCTCGACGATCAGGACGCGCGCCGTGTGCTCCCGCGCCGCCTGTGCCGCGCAAAACCCGGCATTGCCGCTCCCCACTACGACGACATCGTACCACTCCGCCATTACACCTCCGGGGATAGTAGTTAGTAGTCGGTAGTCAGAGCAATGTTATGTCGCTGGCTTGCCAGTATAGCAGGAAGCGGGAAGCATCGTAGGGGCGGTTCGTGAACCGCCTTCCCTCCTCAGCATTCAGCACTTAGCACTTAAAAAAAGAGAAGGTGGCAACGCTGGAGGGGCGCCACCACCAAAGCAAAAGGGACAGGGCAGAAGAAGTATGCATTGGAGGTTCCCGCTGCCATCGTCTCATTGAACCGTTGCGGATCGTCGAGAGCGTGGGACGTATGGCTGCGCTTCATCGGCGCGATGCGGGATTTCGGGACCAAGTCAACGAGTGTTCCGTTCGTCATCAGTGGGGCCGGGCGACCGTCGTTGCTGCTCGTTCACCCGCCGTTTCCGTTTCCTCCTCACCAACCACGAACGCCGTACACTGATGATAACGAGACGATGATCTAAAATGTGACGGGTAGTTATGTTTCGTTTCTATCCCCCTGAATTGCGTGCGCGCTCGGCCCCGCCAGATGATGGGCGTCACCATTCGCCCAATTCGTTCGTCATACGGGTATGGGGTTTTCCGCACATAATTGCGCGTCTTCTCGGCGCAGCGCATCGGAGGAAAATGATGGACGATACCGTGCAACCGCGCGGGGCCGGGCGCGACACACCATCGGGGAAACCGACCATCACGCCCCACGCCCAGGAAACCTATATGCCGAAGCCGGGGAGAAAAGGCATCGCGCTCTGCCTGTCCGGGGGCGGCTTCCGGGCGGCGCTCTTCCACATGGGTGCATTGCGGCGGCTGAACGAACTCGGCGCGCTCGGCCAGGTGGATCGGATTTCAGCGGTTTCCGGCGGGAGCATCTTCGCGGCACATCTCGTCGAGGCGATTCCCCAGTGGCCCGCACCGGGCGCGGTCATCCCGACCGAAATCTGGGACGCGCAGGTCGCCGGGCCGTTCCGCGCTTTTACCCGAAAGAATATGCGCACGCTGCCGATCCTCGCGCGCCTCTTGCCCTGGAACTGGTTCCGTCCGGCGACGATGGTCGAAGCCCTCGCCAAACGGGAGGCGGCGCTCACCGGCAAGACGCTCGGCCAACTGCCGGATCGCCCGGACTACATCTTCTGCGCCACGGATATGGTCTACGGCGCGTATTGGGTGTTCGAAAAGGAGAAAACGGGCGATCACTGGTACGTCGGCTACCGGCAGTCCGATCCCAAATGGCCCGTCGCCCGCGCCGTCGCGGCATCCTCGTGCTGGCCGCCCGTTTTCGACCCGCTTCCGCTCCGCCTCCGCCCCAATGAGTACACACCGGCGGAACAATGGGAGGACCCGAAGGAGCGCGCCGCCAACCTCGCGCACATGGCGCTGACGGATGGCGGCGTCTACGACAACATGGGCCTCGAGCCGGTCTGGAATACCGCCGCGTGCGTGCTCGTCTCCGACGGCGGCGGGACATTCCACGCCAGCTACGGCTGGAATCTCATCCGGCGCGTGCTACGCTATCAGGACATTGTCCAGAATCAGGCGCGCGCCGTCCGCAAGCGGTGGCTGATGTCGAACTTCATTCAGGGCGTCCTCGCCGGCGCGTACTGGGGCATCAGCACCAAGGTCGAGCATTACGACCTGCCGGACGCACGCGGCTACTCCAAGGCGCTCGTGGACGACATCCTTTCCCGTGTCCGCACCGACGAGGACGCCTTTTCCGAGGCGGAAATCGCCGTCTTGGAGAACCACGGCTACTTCCTCGCCGACGCCGCCATCCGCCAGCACGCGAGTAATCTTATCATGCCCAATCCACCCGACGTGACGCCGCCCAACCCGCAATGGCTGAATGAGGATGCCATTCGCACGGCGATGGCGGACTCGGACGAAATCAAACCGTTCGGACGCTGGCGATGACCGGTGGTAGCAGGCTTTCCAGGCTGCCTTACGGGGCGGGGAGGCAGGCGGGAAAGCCTTGTATGTTCGTCTCACCCGGCACGAAGGTCGTGCGAGACGCGACAGGCCGATGAAAGTCCGGTCTCCGAGGCCGTGTAGCAGCGGGGTCGTCGCGCCTCTCCTTTGCCAGCCCGCACAGTTGCCGGGGCCACCAAGCCCGTATCCGCAAGGGTGGGCGTCGAGGAGGAAAGCCATGACCGAGGAAGCGGTCTTTGTCGGTATCGATGTCGCGAAGGCCCGGCTCGATCTGGCGGTGCATGCCGCCGACACCGATTGGTCCGCGACCAACGACGGCGCGGGTGTCGCCGCCCTGGTCGCCCGCCTGCATCCGCTCGCCCCGACGCTGGTCGTGCTCGAGGCGACCGGCGGGCTGGAACGGCTGATCGCCGAAGCCCTGCACCAGGCGGGCCTGCCGGTCGCCGTCGTCAACCCGCGCCAAGTGCGGGACTTCGCCCGTGCCACCGGTCGCCTGGCGAAGACCGACACGCTGGATGCACGCACCCTCGCCCCTTTCGCCCAAGCGATCCGGCCCGCGCCCGATCCCGCGCCCGATCCGCAGCGACAAACCCTCGCCGCCCTGCTCACGCGTCGTCGCCAGGTCGTCGGCATCCTCACCGGCGAGCGCACTCGCCTGCTGATGGCGTCGCGCGCCGTCCAGCCGCGCATTGACGCCCCTATCGCCTGGCTGGACGCGGAGGTCGCCGCCCTTGATGCCGCCCTGCGTGCGGCGATTGAAGCGAGTCCCGTTTGGCGGGAGCATCGCGCCTTGTTGCAGAGCGTGCCAGGCGTCGGGCCGGTGCTCGCCTTGACGCTGGTAGCCGAGTTGCCCCAGCTGGGGCAACTCGGTCGCAAGGAGATCGCGGCGCTGGTCGGGGTAGCACCGCTGAACCGGGACAGCGGGCAATGGCACGGGAAACGCGCGGTCGGGGGTGGACGCGGGCGGGTGCGGGCGGTCTTGTACATGGCGGCGCTCGCCGCGACGCGGCACAACCCGGCGATCAAGGCATTCTACGCGCGGCTGTGCGCGGCGGGAAAGGCGAAGAAAGTGGCCTTGGTGGCGTGCATGCATAAGCTCCTCACGATCCTCAACGCCATCCTGCGCGATCACATCCCGTGGTCGCATCCGGCGGCAACCCCTTGACAACACAGTTGCTGCTACCACCGGGAAATTGCCGCAACCAACCGAGTTATGTACGGATGTCAGACATGCCGCTTGACACGCACACGACCCCGCACTACAATGTGCGTACCTCGTACGAATCGTACTATCGCTGTACGATAGAGATTGGAGAGACGATGACCGCTCTGACGCACGAGATACAAGCCAGCGAGGCGCGTACGCGCCTGCCCGATCTCATTACCCAGGCAGTCCGCGCCGGTGTACCTTCGATCATTTCGCGACAGGGTAAGGAGCGCGCGGTACTCGCGTCTGCGGATATTTGGGGTCGGATGACCGCACCGTACGCGGTCCATGTCCAGTATTTGCCCGATGAGGAAACAGGTGCGTGGGCGCTCTGGATCCCGGAACTGCGGCTCCACGCCGAAGGGGCGACGATTGCGGAAGCGCGTGCGGAGCTTGTTTCTGTCGTGCATGACTATCTGGAGCAGTATTTCTCCAACTGGCCGCAGTATCAATATATCGAAGACCGCGCGGCGGAACTGCTGTATATCTTGCGGCTCTGGCTCGCACATGACGATGCCGATCTGGCGCATCTCCTGTTTAATTCCCCGATCGCATAGGATGTCGCGTAGGCCGACCTGGGGTGAGGTTCTGCAGTTCTGTCTTCGGCAGGGCTTCGCGCATACCGCTACACACCACGACTATTACGAGAAAGAGGTCGCACCCGGTCTCACCGCCAAGAACCGGATTTCGCATGGGAAAGACGCCGACACTGTATCCGTCAATTTGTGGAAACTCGTTTGGCACGAACAATTACGTCTGAGGAGCGAAGAGGACTTCTGGCAGGGCCTGGACGGTGCGCCTTTCTCGTACGATCTCCCACCGACACCGTTGCCACCAGAGCCGCTTCCGGGCTATCTGCTGCGACATCTCCGCGCGCATCGCCATCTCTCGGAAGACGAAGCGGCGCAGGTCAGCCACGAAGACGCACAGCGACAGTTCGATGAATGGTGCAGCCGGAACCGGTAGGGCGGGACTGAAAGGGATTGAACCACGAAGACACGAAGGACACGAAGAAGAGAAAAAGGGGAAAGAATCTCCTCTCTTTCTCTTCGTCTCCCGCTTCGTGCTCTTCGTGTCTTCGTGGTTCGATCCCTTTTCTCTGCGTCTCTGCGGTTCATTCGCTTTCAGTCCCATGGCTCGGAATCAGTCAGCGCGTGGCGGAGGGTGTCGAGGGTGAGGTTGCCTCCGGACAGGATGACGGCGACTTTCTTGCCTGCCAATTCGTCGCGCAGTTTGACCGCCGCCGCCGTGGCCGCTGCGCCCGCGCCTTCCGCGAGTAGCCTCCCGGCGCGCAGGAGGAGCAGGATCGCCTGCCGCATCTCCTCTTCCGAGACCAGCACGACATCGTCCACACCGGCGCGCATCGCGAAGGGGAGGGCAAACGCCTCACGGGTGGCGAGTCCCTCGGCAAACGTGCTCTGGGAATCGAAGGCGAGCATCCGGCCCGCGCGCCACGATTCGTAGACGGCCGGTGCGCCCGCCGCCTGCACGCCGATCACGCGGATCTTCGGGTTGATCGCCTTGGCGACGACCGACGCGCCCGACACGCCGCTGCCGCCGCCGAGCGGCACGATCAGCACATCGAGGTCGGGCGCCGCTTCGAGGATTTCCAGCGCGTACGTCGCGACCCCGGCGATCAGGAGCGGTTCGTTCGCGGGATGGACGAAGCGCATGTTTTCCGCCGCCGCGCGCCGCTGCGCCTCGCCGAGGAATTCGCCGATGTCCCTGCCGTACAATACGACCTCCGCGCCGAGGGCGCGCATCGAGCGCACTTTGTCGGGATTCGCGGCTTCCGGCCCGTAAATGATCGCCCGTGCGCCAAAGAGCCGCGACGCGTAGGCGATGGACTGACCGTGGTTCCCCGTGCTCGCCGTGACGATGCCGCGCGCCCGCTCCACGTCGCTCATTTGTGCGAGCAGGTTGATGCCGCCGCGCAGTTTGAACGCGCCGATCGGTGTCAGGCTCTCGCACTTCACGTAGACGGTGCAGCCGAGTTCTTCTTTCAATAGCCACGGCTCAATCAGCGGCGTCGGCGTGAAGTAGGGTGCAATCGTCGCGCGGGCGACATAAACATCGTGGAGCGTCGGGATCTGCCACGGAAAATCGGCACTCTCCGTCGTCGTGGCCGGTGCGGTGCTCGTCATCGGTGTGTGTCCTTTCCCGTTCCCGTTTAATCCAGCAGGCCGGCAGTGGCCATTTCCTCTTTCAGGGCGCGGAGCGTGCGATATTTCTCCCGTAACCCGGCGAGATACCGCTCCCATCGTTCATACTCGTCCAGTCGGTCGTACAGTTCGCGCACGGTGACGAGATAGCCGCACGCCTGCCGATAGCTCTCGCGCTGACGCCCGGCAATCAGGCTCTCGACGTGCTGCTCATAGATTTCTCGCGCACTCTCGGGACGGGTTGTTTCGGCGGCTTTCGCGACGCTGAGCGCGGCGTTTGCGCCAGCGAGATAAGGAGCGCCGAAGGGGATACCACCCACCCTCTGCTCTTTCTCCGATTTCAGGACGCAGTCAATCGCCCGATCCAACTCGCCCTCATCGAGATAGATAGCAACCAGTAGCGAGATTGCGCCCGACTGTGTGAGGGACGCGAGCAGCGCTGCGTGCAACGTGTCCCATGTGCCGATTTTCCGGGCGAACCGTCGAATTTCTTTGTACGTATCGAATCCCGGACGCATCGCGAAGAGTTTGCGCGCGAGGTCGAGCGCGCCCGCATCGTTGCCGTGCGTCGCATAGTGCGTCATGAGCCACTCGGTGACCCGGCTGTCCGGCGATGTCGCGGCGCGTTCTCCCACCAGCCGTTCCGCCACGCCCGGTTGCTTGTGCGCGATGAAACGGTCGGCAAGGCCAAGCAGATGGTAATCGGAGACGTGCCCCGCTTCGAACTCCGCGTCCTCGACACGGTTGAGTGCGAGCAACCGCTCAACCAGATCATCGGTGCGGCTTGTCTCGCGACACAGGCGAATGAAGGCTTCATCATCGAGGTTGTCGGCTTCGAGATCGAGCAGGAACGCCCCATACGCCTGACGATGATAGTCATCGTTCCAACTGTTGCCTTGCGGGAGGGCCGTCCGCACCCACTCCGCGACGGTCCGCCGCTCCGCATCCGTCAGCAGATCAACGAGGGTGTCCGCAATCTCGCCGGAGAGTTCGCTGCGCCCGCCCTCAATATCGGCGTGGTAGATGGCGAAGATCGCGGGGAGAATCATCGCGCGCGTCTCCGGTTCGACCGTCAACCCGGAAAGCGCGTCAATCATCCCTTCGACACAGCGGAAAATGATCGCCTGGAGCGTGCCGTCCTCGTCGTTGTACGCCCCGTACTGATCGAGCATCGCGGATGAAATCGCTTCGTAGGCCGTCGTCGCGTTTGCGTAATCCCGCTGTTGGAGGAAGTTATCGGCGATTTCGACGAGCGGCTGGATCTCGCGGGCAATCTCGATCTCCGCGCGCCATTCGTATCCACCACGATGGAAGGCGGAGGTAATCTGCCGGTGGAACACCGCGCGATTGATCGGTTGGCTCGCCTTGCCGCCGACGAGGACTGGCACATCCAGCAACGATTCCAAGTCGGGGTATCGCCGGATCATCTGCGCGATGAGGGCGATCAGTTCATCTTTCTCGCGCCGTTGAAGGGCGGCATCGGTATCCTCTGCCTCGCGAAACGTCTCCGGCCGGTTTAACCACGTCACGAGAAGGGCCGTGACATGCTTGCAATAGCCTTCGTCGCCTACCGGGCAGGAGCATTCCGCGTTCGTGATTCCACGGGCGTTGAATGTCACTTCGACGCGGTACGGTTCCGATTGCGAGCCGACACACGACGCCTTCAGGGTCATGCCCTGCCTGCGGGCGTTGATGATCGCGCCGTCGCGCGCGTACTGTCGCCCACGCTGCCAGCTCTGCGCATCGAAGCGGGCGCGGACCGTTTGTTCGCTCAGTTGGGGAATCGTCTCCATCGCACATTCCATCCCTGTGGTACGGATGACCATCGGGGGAGTGTACTACGGCTCAGAGCGGTTTGATCGCGTAGCCCGCGTACTGGATCGGCGTTCGTTTACTGACCGCCATCGGTAGCCGCTCGCCGATCTCTGCATAGGAAAGTGCGCCGCGCTTCAGTTGGACGAACGCCGCGAGGGCGCGGAGGGGGGTGCCTTTTAGGTTGATGCCGACGATTTCACGACAATCCAACCCGTGCGCTGCCATCGCGACTCGCAATTCCTTCGGCGTGATGAACATCGCCCAATCGTGGAGGTCGGTCGTCACGAAGCGCGTCGCGTTCCACTGCTGGAAGAGTTTGATGACGACGAGTTTGCTGATAAATGTCCGGTTGATCGTGTCGAAAAGGTAGACGCCGCCCGGTTTCAGCACACGCGCCGTCTCGGCGATCACCCGGTTGAGGTCGTCCACATGCTCCAGTACGTCGCAGCAATAGGCGATGTCGAAGGTCGCGTCCGCAAACGGTATCGCCTCGCCGGACGCGACGCGATAGGTGATCGCCAGGCCGACCTCCTGCGCATGTGCCTCAGCTTGTGCGATCGTCGGCGCGGAAGGATCAATGCCCGTCACATCGCAGCCGATCTGTGCGAACTCTTCCGCGAGGAAGCCACCGCCGCAACCAATGTCGAGGACGCGCTTTCCCTGTGGCTCAATGCGCAGGTTGTTCACGAGTACATTGTGCAGGTAGCCGAACCGAACCGGCGTGAGGGCGTGGAGGGCGGACAGGAATCGGCTGTCGTCCCGCCACGGCTCGGTATCGTAGAGCGCATTGTTGACGGGCAAAGTGAAAAGTTCCCCCTCCCCTAGCCCCTCCCCGCCGCCGCAGCGGGGAGGGGCCTATCCCGTCTACGTCTCTTCCTGTGCCGCCTCGATCATCTCGTTCGCGGCGTCGAGGTCGGGGACGAGGCCAGTCAGGTCTTCGTCGGGGTGCTGCTCGGCCTCGCGGAGGAAGCCGCGCAGCGACGCCTGCTGCCGGATCAGGACGCGATACTGGTCGAGTTCTTCCGGCGGGCGGTTGACTGCCAGCGCGCCGATCACGACATCGCGCCCGCCGTCCAGGTACAACGCGGCGAAGGAGCGATCCTCCATTTTGCCGCGCACGATGACATGCGCGTCCGGCTGCGGGTTGCCAAGCACTTCGATGCCGAGGTCGAAGAGGTCCGAGAAGAAATACTGCACATGGTCGTACGGCTCGTTCGCACCCGCCATGTTCGCGCCGGCCGCCTTGCCCTGCGTCAGTGCGGTGTCCCAATGCTCGACGCGCCGTGTGCCGAAGACGGGATCGGGGAAGGCGGCGATGTCGCCCGCCGCGTAGATGTCCGGGTCGCTCGTTTGTAGGTACTCGTTCACCGCGACACCCTGCGTTGCGTTGTCATACTTCAGTATCGCGCCATCCGCGAGATCGCGGTTCAGGGTAACGCCGACGCCCGCGACGACGAGATCGCCGCCGACGGTGTGTCCGTTCCTGGTCGCCACTTGCCCCGCGTGCATCGAGCCTGAAGTGGGCAGGATGCGTACCGCCTCGTCCTCAGTGAGGAATTTGACGCCGTGATCTGCGAGGGTCTGCTGGAAGAACATCGCGATATGCGCAGGCATGAACGACTCCCAGATCGTCTTGCCCTTGACGATCATCGTCGTCTCCACCTTATAGTGGACGAGCGCGGCGGCGACCTCGACGCCGATGAAACTACCGCCGATCACGACCGCGTGCTTCGCCCGCGCCGCCGCCGTTTTCAACCCCTCTGAATCGTCTAACCAGCGCAGATAGCGGACGCCCTCCAACTCCGCACCGGGGATGTCGAGGTGTTTCGGCGTGCCGCCGGTGGCGAGCAGCAGTTTCTTGTAGTGGAGCGTCCGGCCGTCGTCCAGTGTCACTGTGTGCGCTTGGGGATCGAGGCCGATGGCGCGCGTGCTAGTCATCACTTCGACGCCATGCTCGTTGTACCATTCGGTCGAGTGGACGAAGACCTCCTTGCGCTCCTGGTCGCCGCGCAAGAACTCCTTGGAGAGCGGCGGGCGGTGGTAGGGCCGCTCGGAATCGTCAGTGACGATCACGACGCGCCCGCCCGCGCCCCGCTCGCGGATCGCCTCGGCCGCCATCGCCCCCGCGAGGCCACCGCCGATAAGGAGGTAATCAATTGCCGCCAGCGCGGCATTCGGTGTCGCACGATCCATGCTTCGCATTCCTTTCATGGCGATACAAACGCGAAAATGCGCCATATCCGAGCAAAAAGATGTGCAGGATGCGTGCCAGACGGGATAGTGGGCAGTGGACGGGAAAGACGCGATTCCCGCCAGCTACTGCCCACTGCCCACTGCCCACCTCTCTACACTATCGCCAGCGGCACAATCGGGCTGCCAACGCCGCCTTCGAGGCGGAGCGGGGTGGCGACGTAGAGGAATTGGTAGACTTTGTCGGCGGCGAGGCGTTCGAGATCGAGGAATTCGATCAAGTAGCCGCCGCAGCCCCAGATCACCGCCTGATGGACGGGCAACGTGTCTGCCCACGACCGGACGACCTCGACCGCCGGGTTGTCCGCGCCGAGGGCGACGATGTCATGTTCTTTGAACCACGCGCCGCACGCGCCACTCAGCCCCGGCTCGGAGGCGTAGAAACGTTGCCTCGCCTCCGTACCACCGTCGAACAATTGCCACCAGCCCGTGCGAACCAGCACCGTATCGCCCGGCAGGATTGCGACGCCCTGCTTGGCGGCGCAGGCGTCGAGTTCGTCCGGCTCGATCGCTTCGCCGCCGTCGAGATGCGGAACGCCGCGAAAGCCCGCTATGTCGAGCAAAATGCCGCGCCCGACCATCGGCCCGACATTCTGGATGCCGCACTTCTGCGCGCCGGTCGGCAGGATTTTATGCGACGAGTGGCCGTTATAGAGCGTGTCGCCCATGTAGATGTGGCAAAGGGCGTCAATGTGCGTCGTGCCGTGCGTGTGCATCATTATGACATCGTCCGCGCCGGACAAGACGCCATCGGGGCGGCGCCGCGTCGTGACGACATGCCACGTCGGGCGGCGGCTCGGCAGGTTCGGCCCGTCCGGCGAGAGCGGCGCGGCGAGCGAGTAGACCGTCCCACTCTGGATCAGTCGCGCCGCTTCCCGCACCAACCCCGCGTTGAGCAGATTCGCCGTTCCCCGCTCGTCCTCATCCCCCCACCGCCCCCAGTTACTCGGTACGCCAATCTCATCCGGTTTCGGCATGACAACTCCTTTAGGGGTGATTGGCAGACGGGATGCTCTATCCGGGCTGTCCTAGAGTGAGGTGGAGATCGGTTGCGTCGGGCGCGATGTCGAATACAAACACCATATCTGCAGAGAGTGAAGGCTGCACATCGTCATAGAAGCCTTTGAGATGGTACTGCTCTTGAGCAGCAGACTGGGCGCTCGAAGCGCCTGATGTGCTGAACTTCCGACCCTGCGAATCGAGTACTACGAGACCACTATCGCTGATGAATCCTGGCTCCTTCCCAGTATTCGTCACATGGACGAAGAACACTGCATATAAACCAGAAGCGCTGGCTTTGCCGATAGTAGCCGAACGCTTGATGTCATTTACCGTTACATTGAATGTGCTCTTGCCAGAATAGGAGCACTTACAGGTCAGTGTCTGCCCGATGGCATCGCTGGTCGTTGCGGGTGGCGGAACGGGTGACGTCGCAGGCGCACTTGTGGGGGAAGCGGGCGACGAAACTGAAGTCGTGCCATATCGCCACTGATAATAGTGCGCACCAATGTTGCCCATCTCCACTCTAAAAGCGTCTGCGTTGCTCGCGGTATAGGTCAGCACGCGCCGCTCAAAGACTTGTATCATCACCTGCTTCGACTGCCCGCCGACCTTCACCATTGTTGTGAACGGTTCGCTAATGCTGTAGCCGATAGTCTGCAAGCCTGCCTTCGCGCGATAGTCCGCGAAGGCTTTGGGCATGTTGTGTTTCGTTGGGTTATCGTATGCTGCGAATGTCGCAGGATCGCTTGATCCAGCATTGCTCACGGAAATATCGCCTGCTGAGGAGAGCACCGCTTGTGCGTAATTTCCGGTCTGTTGCGGAGCGGCGTCAAACAGCGGTTTTCCTTTGCTCGAAAGCGTCGCATAGGTCGGCCCGACATTGTCAGGATCGCCAGCGACTGGGATTGCGGGTGGCACACTGGATTGGAATGTTGCGTCCCCAGTCTGGATTTCCCCCTTGACGATCTCGGTTGCGAGCAGTCCGTTCGTTACTGTGCCATTAGTCAGTTCCATCCGGCCCTTGTCGAAATATTGGACAAGGCGCTTACCGCCCGACGCTTCTTTGTAAGATTCCTGTTGA
>JALYXG010000151.1 GCA_030947205.1 Chloroflexota bacterium | reverse complement strand
GCATGTCGCCCAGCGCGGCAATCCCGGCGCGAATCGCGCCGGGCACGTCGTCGAGGTGTTCCGGCGAGAGTTTCTGGCGGATGCGGGCGAGGGGAGGAAGGGTTGTGACCGCGTGGGTGCGCGGTGGGGCCGCAACCGCCGACTGCACCGCTTCCCGACCCCGGCTCGTGCTCGTGCTCATCGCCTCGCGCTCCCTTCCTCGCGACCCGCCGTGCGCACCGTTACGACAGGCTCACTACTCACGCGACGTAGCCTACCACCGGATTGCAGTCAGCGAAACCCTCCGACGTAAAAGGCAGTTCGTTCGATTTTGCGCAGAGGGTTTCCCCGTTGCCAAAGAGAATGTGGTAGTAGCAGGCTTTCTAGTCTGCTACTACCACGAAAAACGCCCCAACTACGTGCGGTTATTTGTGTCCGTTGTATCCGGGTGGAGCGTATGGCCCCTGCGGCGGGAGCGCGAAGGTGCTCGTCACCGGAGCCTTTGCGGGGGGCACGACGGGTGTGCCGGTATGTTCGATGAAGACCGGGTCGCCGCCGATCGTGACGTGAATCTGGCCGCCGCTCACTTCGGTGGGCAGTGGCGCGCCGGAAAGATCGAATGCCTGCGCCTGCTGGGACGCGGTTGGCAGGTTCGTGCGCCCGTTGCCCCAGACGACGTCCACGATCACGCCGCCCCGGTTGAAGCGGTAGGCGATGCCCGCGCCGGAATCCACCGTCCCTTGCGCGTTCCCGCCGCCGAGATGCGTCGTCATCGTTTGATACGCGGTGTAGGAAAATTTGGGCGTCTTCCAGTCGTTGTGGACGAGGCCGTAGTTGTTCTCAACATTGCCGGGGTCGGTGCCATCGTCGTGGAAGTTGTACCAGAAGATATGCTGCACATCGAGGCCCTGATAATCGAGCGACATGACGTACTGGCGGATCATGTAACTCGCTTGCGTCTGCTCGGAACCGAGACCGCCGCCGTAGTCCGCGCCGCTCGAAGCGCTCGACCAGCCGATCTCCGTAAACCACCACGGCTTGCCGATGCGCGTCTGGATGTCCTTGAGATGCGCGAGATCCAACTTCTGGTAGTTGCCGTTGTCAAGACTGGAGCGCATCGGGTAGGGGTGGAAGGCGAGGACATCAGTGTATGCCGCACCACCCTGATTGAGGAAATCGTTGAACCAGTTGAGGTCGAGGTTCGAGCAGGCGCCATTCATGACGGTCGCGGTCGGGTCAATGGCCTTGATTGTCGCGTAGGTTTCGCGCAGCAGCGTGACGTAATCGGCGACGCTGCCATTCCAGAAATAGGGCACGTCCGGTTCGTTCCAGACTTCCCACGAATGAATTTGTCCCTTGTAGTGGGTGACGACCGCAGCGACGTAGTTTTTCCACAGACCGATGTCCGGCATCGAGAAATTGACGGTGCCCGCCGTCTGGGCGGAGTTGTTGTAACCGAGGACACCAAGGATTTCGAGGTTGCGACCGCGCGCATCCTGCACCATTTCGTCGGTGAAGCCCCAGTCCCACTTGCCGAGCGGGTGTTCGACCCAGTCCCAACGGATCTCCTCGCGGATCCAGCCCGCGCCGGTGCCGCTCGCGATATCCATCGGGCCGTTCTGCTGCCCATAGATGCCGTATCGCGTCGCGATATGCGTCACGACGCCAAAGCGCGAACTGCTGCCCGTTGCGGGCGCTACTGGGTTGGTTGCCGGATCGGGGCCATTGGATGTCGCGCCGACGCCGCTCACCATGCTCAGGCAGACGGTGGCAAGCAGACCGAATACTGCGGCGCGCGCGCGCCATCGAAGATGCCTCATCCCCTCGGTACCCCCCACGATAATCATCAATCGTCATGTCCGCAACGCACTGTTCCCCACACGTCGCTGAACGTTATGTAGTGTACACGATCAGTACGTGTATGCCAGTATAGAATTTCTGCAATCATTGCGCCACCCCTGCGGTGCGAATCGGAAACCCATATGCTACAGTTGGGCATGGATCGAGTGGGCGCAAAGGGTGTGTGGATGCTGCATGGATGACTTGGATGGAATGAGTGTCCCGTGCGCGGCAGGGAAAAATGCGCGCCTGCGTGCGTGGGTGACCGACGCGGCGCCGATCCTCGTCGTTGTTGTCGCGACGGTTTATCTTGTCGGGTTCTCGCTGTTCCGGCAGAACTGGTCGTCGCTGCTAATCTTCGTGCCGATCTTCGTCGTCGCCGCCCGGATTGGTCGGTTGCGCTCTTTCGCGGTGACGTGGGTGCCGCTCGCCGTCTTCCTCGATGCCTTCGCGCGGTTGCGCGGCGTTGCGGACAACACCGGCATCCCGATTCATCACACGGCGGCCCTGGAAGCGGACCGGTGGCTCTTCTTCGGCACGGTGCCGACGATCTGGCTCCAGAACCGGCTCACAATTCCCAAGCACTTCCGCTGGTACGATTACGCGGCAACCGGGATGCACTGGAGCCATTTCGTCATGCCAATGGTGATCCTGTTCATCCTCTGGCTCAAATACCCGGCATTCTTCCGCCGCTACCTGATCGCCTTTGTCGTGCTGACGACGATCGTGCTCGACATCTATTTCTTGTTCCCGGCCGCGCCGCCGTGGATGTCCGCGCGGGAAGGGTACCTGCCCCATCTCGCCCGCCCGATGGTGGATGTCGCGGTGCAGGTGAATCAGAGTCTGTTCGGCAGCGTCTACGCGACGATCGGCGCGAGCAACGATGTGGCCGCAATGCCGTCCCTGCACGCCTCCTACCCCTGTCTCGCCTGCGTGATGTTCTGGCCTGTATCGCGCAAACTCGGACTGCTCGGCCTGTTGTATTTCCTGCTGATGAGCGTCGCGCTCGTCTATCTCGCGGAGCACTATGTGATTGATATTCTTGCCGGGGCGACGTGTGTCCTGCTCAGTTCCCGCATCGCCTATGCCATTGATCGTCGTATGCCGCTCCTATCGGCGCGCCGCCCAATTCGCGAGCCTGTGCGCGTCGCGCGTCATGCCGAGGTACCCGTCCCGGTTCACGCCCCGTGAGTGGGCCACTAACGATCACCACCGTTGAGATTGACGGGAACGTCGTCCGTCCGTTGCGGTTCGGCGGCTCGCCCGGCGACGCGCTGCACGCGGCGTTGCGGGAGGCGATGCTCAAGCGCGGCTGCCTGCGGGATCGCGAGCACAAGGGCGAATGCATGAACTGCGCGCTCCTGCCGCGTTGCGCCGTCTGGCCGATGGTCGCGCCCGCCGATCCGACACGGCGACAGCGTGGCGCGTATGTCCGTCCGTTCGTGCTGCGATTGCCCGAAATGAAAGCGGGCGGGCTGCCAGTCGGCGCCCGGCTGACCTATGGCATGACCTTTGTGCAGGATCGGACATTTCCCGCACTCTGGGAAGCATTCGCGTTGTCATTCGTGCAGGCGGCGATTCAGATCGCGGAGTGGGGGTTCGGCCTCGCCGTCCGCGAGGGCGAGCAGGCGGCACGACGGGGTGCGATCTCGGTCGGTCGCGTGCGGTGGGTAAACCCGATCAGCCGTGAAACTGAACCCTTCACCGCGAAGGGTACATCGGCACTGCCGCCGCTTTCCGCGACGTTCGCTCCCGCAGACGAAGAAGAATTGCGTGATGCTGACGCATTCCACACCCTCACCTTCCTGACACTGACGCGCCTGGTGGCGGGGGGCACAACGCTGCAACGGCCCGCGCCGGATATCCTGCTCCGCCGGATCGCCGAACGGCTCGACGGTATCGCGGCGGCGGTCGGCGCGGACGCACCCAATCTCCTGTCCGACGATTCCTTTATGGCAGCGCTCGAGCGGCTCGAACTACGCGACGACGCGACGCAATGGATCGGTGACGAGGCGCGCGGCGGCTTCGTCGGCAGCGCGACGCTCGCCGGATCGCCGGACGATTTGGCGCGGATTATGCCTGTGTTGCGGTGGGGCGCGGCGCTCGGTGTCGGCAAAGGGACATTGCAGGGCGCGGGGCGATTTGTCGTCGGCCCCGTCCCGGAAACCGATCACGTCACATTCGTTGCCGAGCCTCCACAGCCACCCGTGCCGCTCGCACGACCCAAACCCAGCCCCGCGAAACCACGCTCGCGCCGCCCGGATACCAGTCCCCGCCGCCGAAAACGGTAACGGACAGGTTCGATACCGCCGCTCACTGATGGTAGCGCAGGTTTTCCTGCCTGCGAACGGGACGCATGCTGATGAACCTTGAAACCTTGATTCGGCAAGAGACACACAGGCTGGAAAGCCCGTGCTACCGGGAGCGTAGGCTTTCCAGCCTGCGTCCCCGGATTACCGATTCAGCCAGTGAAGGTTCATTAGCCTACGCTACCGGGAAAACGCGCCCATCCGGCAGTTCGCGTGCTGCGATGTCGCGACGGTAGGTGGCACCGGCGAAATGGATGCGGTTGGCACTCATGTAGGCGCGATTGCAGGCCTCGGGGAGTGTTGGCGCGACGGAGGCAACGGTGAGGACGCGCCCGCTGCTCGTCACAATCCCACCGTTGCCGTCGCTTTTCGTCCCGGCATGGAAAATCAGTGCATCGGGGCCAGGCGTGTCGAGGCCGGTGATCGGGAGGCCGGTCGCGTAAGCGCCGGGATAGCCGCCCGATGCGAGGACGACGCCGACGCATGCGCCGTCATGCCATCGCACCGTTTCCGCGACGCGCGCCAAATGACCGTGGGCGGTCGCTTCGCAGAGTGCGAGCAGATCGGCGTCGAGCAGCGGCACGATTACTTGCGTCTCGGGGTCGCCGAAGCGGCAGTTGTACTCGATCACTTTCGGGCCGTCCGCCGTGAGGATGAGGCCGGCATACAGGACGCCGCGATAGACGATACCTTGCGCGGCGAGGGCGCGGGCCGTTGGAAGGAGGATCGTCGCCGTGATGCGGGCGAGCATCGTATCGTTCACGAGCGCGGTCGGTGCGTACGCGCCCATGCCGCCGGTATTCGGCCCCGTCTCTCCCTCGCCGATCCGTTTGTGATCGCGGGCGGGCAGGAGCGGCACGACGGTCTCGCCGTCCACGAGCGCCAGCACGGAGATTTCATCGCCGGTCAGGAACTCCTCGATCAGCACGGTCTGCCCGGCCGTACCGAACGCGCCACCCTCGAGCGATTCGCGCATGGCGGCTTCCGCTTCGTGGCGTGTCGCACAGATCGTCACACCCTTGCCCGCCGCGAGGCCGTCGGCCTTGACAACGACCGGATACGCGACTTCTTCCAGCGCGGGAAGCGCGCGCTCGATGTCGGAAAAGCTCTCGGCGCGCGCGGTCGGTACGTCGGCGGCGTGCAGGAGGGCTTTTGTCCATGTTTTGCTGCTCTCGACCCGCGCGCCATCCCGGCCCGGCCCGAAGCACGGAATGTCATGCGCCCGCAATGCATCCGCGAGACCGCGCGCCAGCGGTTCCTCCGGCCCGACAACAACAAGATCAATCCGCTCGCTCGCTGCCAGCGCAACGATGCCCGCAATGTCTGTCGCGGAAACAGAGCAATTCTGAAACGTGTGACCCGTCCCGGCATTGCCCGGCGCGACAATCACTTTCGCGCACGTGGGGGACTGCACGATCTTCCAGGCGAGCGCGTGTTCTCGCGCCCCGTTCCCGACGATGAGGACGCGGTTAGTCATAATCCCCTCTTCCTCGCGGGAAGGGGGCTAGTGGCCTGTCATAGACGATTTGGTAGGTATTGGTGGAGCAGGCTTCAGCCTGCCGACCTGGGATTGCAGGCTGAAGCCTGCTCCTCCGGTATTTGTCAAATGCCCTGTGACGATCCACTAGGGGGTTAGGTCGCATCCGTCACTCCCACTCAATTGTCGCGGGGGGTTTGGAGGTGATGTCATAGACGACGCGGTTGACGCCGGGGACTTCGTTGACGATGCGGTTGCTCATCCGCGCCAGGACATCGTAGGGGATGCGCGCCCAGTCAGCGGTCATCGCGTCCTCGCTGGTCACGGCGCGGATGGCGATTGCCTCCGCATAGGTGCGGCCGTCGCCCATCACGCCAGTGCTCTCGACGGGTAGAAGGACGGCGAAGTACTGCCAGATCTCGCGATCCAACCCCGCCGCTTCGATCTCGGTGCGCACGATCACATCTGCCCCGCGCAGCGTTTCCAACCGTTCGTCGGTGATCGCGCCGAGGCAGCGGATGGCAAGGCCGGGGCCGGGGAAGGGTTGGCGGGCGACAATCGCCTCCGGCAGGCCGAGCGCGCGACCCGCCGCCCGCACCTCGTCCTTGAAGAGGTGGCGGAGCGGTTCGACGAGCGTGAACTGCAAATCCTCCGGCAGCCCGCCGACATTATGGTGCGTCTTGATCTTCGTCGCTGCTTTGGTGTCCGAGGTCGTGCTTTCGATCACATCCGGGTAGAGCGTTCCTTGCGCGAGAAACTGGAACGGGCCATGATTCTTCGCCTCCGCCTCGAAGACGCGGATAAAGGTTTCGCCGATGATCTTCCGCTTCTTTTCCGGGTCCGTCACACCGCTCAGTCTTTCGAGAAAGCGTTCCGAGGCATCCACATGGACGAGTTCGATGTGGAAGGCGTCGCGGAAGGTGCGGACGACTTGCTCCGCCTCGCCCGCGCGCAAGAGGCCGTTATCCACGAAGACGCACAACAGCCGCTCGCCGATTGCCCGGTGGACGAGTACGGC
>JALYXG010000140.1 GCA_030947205.1 Chloroflexota bacterium | reverse complement strand
ACCGTCTACGCCTGCGGCCCGTGGTCGCAGGGGCCGGCCCTGCCGCAGTCGCTGGCGATCCTCGCGGGCTACGACTTGCCCGCCCTCGGCCACAACAGTGCGGACTACCTGCACGTCGTCGCGGAGGCGCTCAATCTCGCCTTCGCGGATCGCGACAAGTTCTACGGCGACCCCGATTTCGTGTCTGTGCCGCTCGAGGGGCTGCTTTCGCCGGACTATGCCGCCGCGCGACGGGCGCAGATTGACCCGAATCGCGCGTGGGGCGAGATGCCCCCGTTCGGCGACCCGCGCCCGTTCATGATCGCCGAAACAGCGCATCTCGACCTGACGCCGTACCGACCCGAACTGGTCGCCGCGCCGCCGGGGCCGGACACCGCCTACTGCTGCGTCGTGGACAAGGACGGCAACGCCTTTTCCGCCACGCCGAGCGACAGCGCGATGTCCAGCCCGCTCGTGCCGGGGCTTGGCTTCGCGATGTCCTCGCGCGGTTCGCAGTCGTGGCTCGACCCGCAGCACGCGTCATCCGTGCAACCGGGCAAGCGCCCGCGTCTGACACCGAACCCGGCGCTCGCCCTGCGCGATGGCGAACTCTTCATGCCCTTCGGCTGCCCCGGCGGCGACGGCCAGACGCAGGCAATGCTGCAAGTCTTCCTCAATTGCGCCGAGTTCGGCATGAACCCGCAACAGGCGATTGAGCAGCCGCGCGTCATCAGCGAATCTTTCCCCAACTCGTTCTGGCCGCACGGCTACCACCCCGGCCTGCTCAACATCGAAGGCCGCATCCCCGCTGAGGTGCGCGACGATCTGGCACGGCGCGGCCATCTCGTCAATGTTTGGGAGGATTGGAGCGTCGCGGCGTGTAGCGTCTGCGCGATTGTCGTGGACCCCGACACCGGCACCCGCATCGGCGGCGCCGATCCACGCCGCGAATCCTACGCGCTCGGTCGGTGACACGGAAGCTGGGGAGAAACGCAGAGGACACAGAGCGCGCAGAATGCGCAGAGAGGGACGGGGAAAAGAAGAACGTCAAAGAGTCCAACCCTTTTCTTTTCCTATCCCCTCTGTGCTCTCTGCGCACTCTGCGCGCTCTGCGCGCTCTGCGTTAAATTCGCTCTTTGCATCTCTGCAGTTCAATTACTTTCGCCTACATTGCCCGATGGAGAGGAACCTCATGGAACGCACAACACTACCTGTAGACGAGGGGGAAGATGCGTCGTACGAGCCGGTGCCGCTCGATTTTCGGCGGTTGCCCGTCGTGGAAAGCATTGCGCGCTCGCGGGGTTTCCTCGACACGATGCGCGCGCGGCGCAGCGTGCGGATGTTCTCGACCGATCCCGTCCCGTACGAATTGATCGAGCACGCGGTCGCGGCGGCGGGCACCGCGCCCTCCGGGGCGAACTGCCAGCCGTGGACCTTCGCCGTCGTCGCCGATCCCGATTTGAAACAGCGCCTGCGCGACGCGGCGGAGGACGAGGAGCACGATTTCTACGAACACCACATCTCGGACGAGTGGCGCGCCGCCCTCGCCCCACTCGGCACCGATTTCCACAAGGCGCACCTGACCGAAGCGCCGTACACCATCGTCGTCTTCGGCCACGCCTACGGCCTGGAACACATGCCGGACGGAACGGAGCGGCAATTCAAGCACTACTACATGCCCGAATCGGTCGGCATCGCGGTCGGCTTCTTTCTCGCCAGCATCACGCACGCGGGGCTGGTCTCCCTCACCCACACGCCCAGCCCGATGGCCTTCCTCGCGGAAGTGTTAGGGCGGCCACGCAATGAGCGCGCCTACGTCGTCATCCCCGTCGGCTACCCCGCCGAGGGCGCGACCGTCCCCAGGCATGCCCTCCTGAAAAAACCGCTGGACGAGATTCTGGTGCGATACTGAGCGGGGAACCTAACCCCCCACTGACCAGAGGGCACCCGCTTCCCGCGAGGAAGGGGGAAGGGGACGCGCTGCGAGATCGGGGCGTTTGGCAAACACCACGGCATCGCGACGAGGCACCCCCTTCCCACGCCAAGGAACGGAAGGGGGCCGGGGGGGTTAGGTTCCCCGTTCACCCCCATAGAATATCAATGAACGTGCCGTCCGGCGCGAAGCGGGCGATGCCGAGATGGGGCGGTTCGTGCCCCGCCGGGTCGCGCTCCTGATCGGCGAAGAGGAGCGGTAGGAGGGGGCGGGCGTTGTCAATCAAGGGAAGATCGTCCCATTCCTCCGGCGACACCCACGCAAGCGTTCCCTCCGGGCAGTGGGGCAGCACGCGTTGTTCGAGTGTGCCGGTGAAATAGAAGAGCGTCGTCAACGGTGCGCCCGGTCGGGCGTGGAGGACGGCGCGCCGGAGCGCGAAATCGCGGACATCGCGCGCGACGATGCCGCTCTCCTCCCGCAACTCGCGTAGGGCGGACGCAGCAAGATCGTCCATCTCGTTGGCTTCGACCTTGCCGCCCATCCCCGTCCACTTGCCCGGATGGACACGCTTCGTTCGGGCGCGTTCCAGCAGGAGGGAGCGTTCGCCGTGCCGCAGCACGATCACCGTGAAGAGCGCCGCCGCGTTTGGTTTTTCGGCCTGTGGTTGTGCCATCATCCTCCCCGCTTCGCGACCCTTTCAGCTACCCTGCTCGACGATGAACACGCGCGTCTGCCACGGGCCGAGCGTGGCGGCGAGCGACAGGTCGCGCGCCTCGATCACATCGCCGGTGAGGATGTCGCGCCACGGGCCGTCCGTCGGCCACCCGGTCATGGTGTAGCCGCCCTGATCGTTCGCGGAGCAGTTCGCGACGGTGACGACGCGGTCGCCGCCCTCGTCCCAGCGGTGATAGGCGACGACGCGCCGCTCCGGGTCCTGATGGATGATGTCGAGCGTTTCGCCGCGTAGCGCGGCATGCTCGCGCCGGAACCAGATCAAGTGGCGGTAGTGATCGTGCAACCCCGCGCCTTCGGACGTTTCGAGGCGGGACCACGCCAGTTTGTTCGTCCCGACGACGCGCGGCGCATCCATGCCGAACTCCTCGCCGGCGTAGAGCATCGGGTAGCCGTACCCGGTGAGCAGGAGTGTGACGGCGAAATGCATCCGCCGGAGCGCCTCCTCCCCCTCAATCCCCGCCGCGCGGATGCGATGGAGCAGCCGCTCTTCGTCGTGGCTGGCGATGTAGCGGACGAGATGCTGGGACGAGGTGAACCCGGCATGGCGCGGGTCGAGCGCTTCGATCAGACCGTCCCAACTGTTGGGGTCGCTGCCGTCCAGCGGCTGCCCGACGAGCGTGCTTGCCAGTTGGTGCGCGAAATTGACGAACCAGGCGGCATCCATCGGCCCGCCGTTCTCCACGACTGCGGGATCGAGGGGCAGATGCTCGGCGATACGAACGAACGGCTTGAGGCCGCCTTCCTTGTGCCAGATCGCCGCGGAAGCCTCGCGCAAAAACTCCATGTTGCCCATGATGCGGGTCGCGTCGAAGCGGATGCCGTCCACATGGAACGCCTCGACCCACTGCTGGAGCGCGCCGAGCATGAAGGCGCGCGCCGGGTACTCGCCCCGCGCGTCGTCGCGGAACTCATAGTTGAATTTCGGGCCGTACTGGAACTGGTCGGTCGTCTCGTGATAGAACCAGTAATCGTGATCCATGTGCGCCAGCGGGCACTCCGACCCGGCGTGGTTCGTCACCTGATCGAGGATGACGCGGATGCCGTGGCCATGGCAGGCGTCAATCAGCCGTTTGAGGTCGCCGGGATCGCCGTACGCCGTTTCGGGCGCGTAGAAGTACTTGGGCAGGTAGCCCCAATAATCGCCTGCCGTCTCCTGCACGGGCATCAGTTCGATTGCCGTGATGCCGAGATCGGCAAGATACGGCAACTTGGCGACCACGTCAGCGTAGCGCCCTTTGCCTTCGTCCCCCTCGCCGCCCGTGAAATCGCCGA
>JALYXG010000114.1 GCA_030947205.1 Chloroflexota bacterium | reverse complement strand
TGAAGGAACCACAGCGCCTACACTTCTCTTCTTTACGACGCCGGTTCGTCGAACTCGTTGCCGCCAAGGGTGCCGAACAGGTCTTGCAACGAGGCGACACACGCCTTGAATGTCGCCGCGCCCGCGCGCGGTGCGAAGAATAGGCCGATGGTAAGGCCAATCGTCAGGTACTTGACCGCGATCCGTAAACGGTCATCGGCGCGCGTTGCGCTCATGCCGTCGCCTCCGGCGCAGTCGCAATCGGGCCGGTCGGCTGGTCGTTGCGCGGGATGAAGGCGGGCTGCAACTCGACGACCGGTTCCTCATCCATCATCGTGTCGTCCTCGGCTGCGCGGTTGAGCAGCAGTGTCGCGACGACGCCCGCGACAACCCCGATCAGGATGCCAATCGTAAAGGCGCGGTCCTTCCGCTTCTTCTTCGCGACCGGTTCCGCATACGCCTCTTCAATCGTCATGAACGCCCCTCCTTGTTTCCACCACTCGCTGCCATGCACGGAGCGGTATCTCCCCAATCATCGTTTGCACGAACAAGGCCGCCATCTCCCGCAGCCGATAATACCGGCGACTCCGTGCCGTGAAGTATCGGTCGTCCGTCGCGGCCGTCTGCACCGCAAACCCCTCCGCCGCAAACAACAGCGCCGATCGCCATAGGTGGAACGGATCGCTGACGACGATCACCGATCGCCATCCCGCCCGCCGACCGATTTTCCCGATCGCCCGCGCGCTTTCCAGCGTCCGCGTCGCCTGCGATTCGATGACCACCGCCCGCTCCGGCACGCCGCCCGCCACCGCGAGCGCCTGCATCACGGATGCCTCCGCGACGCCCGCCTCGCCGACCCCGCCCGTCACGACGAGCTGGGGCGCGTAGCCCGTGTGGTACAACGCCACCGCTCGCCGCACCCGGCCCTGCAACGCCGCCGAGGGGCGACCGTTCCGGTGTACCTGCGCGCCGAGCACGACGAGTGCGTCCGCCGGCACCTGCACCGTCTCACGCTCGCCACGGCGGACGACGATGTACAGTGCTGATAGGACCGCCGCGCCAAGTGCCCCCGTGAGGAGGGCGCCGTAGCCGCACTTCCGCGCGATTGTTGATGCCTCGTCGCCATCCACTCGTGCTAGTATAGCATTGGTATCTCGCGCGCCGTGCAAGGTGTGCGTTGAGACCTTTGGAGCAACCATAAAGGGGAAGAAACTGACATGACCGCGACGCCAGCATTGCTCGATTCGACCGCGCTCCACTGGGACGCGCAAGGCCTCGTCACGGCAATTGTGCAGGACGCAGCGACTGAGGCGATCCTGATGGTCGGGCACATGAACGCAGAGTCGCTGCGTCGCACCCTCACCGGGCCGCACGTCTGGTTTTGGAGCCGGAGCAGGCAGGAGTTGTGGGAAAAAGGGGCCACGTCGGGCAACTTCCTCGATATCGTGTCCGTCACCGCCGATTGCGACGGCGATGCGCTACTCGTGCGCGCGACGCCGCATGGCCCGACCTGCCACACCGGCAAGCCCTCCTGTTTCCATCGCCCGATGACCGCACCCGGATATATCGCCGCCGAAGACGCCGCTGAGTCGGCCGTCCCGACTCCGACTCCGATTCCGACAATTGGGCCGGGCGTGCTGCGCGATGTCGCGGCGGTGATCGCCGAGCGGCAGCGGACGATGCCCGACGGTTCATACACGACCTACTTATTTCGCGAGGGCGTGGACAAAATCGCCAAGAAAGTCGGCGAAGAGGCAACCGAAGTCGTGATCGGCGCGAAAAATGTCGAGCGCGGCGACGCAGATGGCCGCAATCTGCTGGCGAGCGAGATCGCCGATCTTTTCTACCATGCGCTCGTCCTCGCGAGAGTCGCCGAGTTGCCCGACGAGGCGATCTGGCAAGCGCTCGCCCATCGTCGCGGCACAACCGTAGACACGCCGCCGCGCGCCCCAAAGCCTTAAATTCAGTAGCGCAGGCTTTCCAGCCTGCGGCCCCTCCTCAGTAACCGGATATCTTCTGGGCAGATTTCCAGCCCGCGTCCCTCCGCAACGAAAAGCAGGGACGCGGGCTGGAAAGCCTGCGCTACCAAACAGATGCGTTACAGGTATTCCAGCGGCTTGGCGACGATGCGCTTGTTCGGCAGATCAATGTCGAGCACAATCGCTTTGATCGCCGGGAGGAGGAGTTCCGTGCCATCGGGCTGCGTGACGACGTAGACATCGTTCGCGCCGGTTTGCAGGATGCTTGTGAGGATACCGAGCGTTGTGCCCTCGGGGCTGACAACGGTCAGGTCAATCAACTGATGCCAGTAGTATTCGCCCTCATCGAGCGGCTTGGCGTCGCGGATATCCATGTAGAGCGGCATGCCACGAAGCATCGCCGCCTCGTTGCGCGATGAGATGCCGTTGATCTCCAGTACGGCGGTCGGGCTGGCGCCGCGCAACGAGCGAAGGCGACGGCGCTGGGGATCGTCGCCGATATAGACGTGTGAAAGCGTCGCGAGGCGCTCCGGGAAGTCGGAAATGATGCGCAGGCGCATCGCTCCGTTCACCCCATGAGGCGCGCCGATGATGCCGATCATCAGGCGTTCGGGCGGCGCGTCGCTCGCTGGGGGAAGATCGTTGGTGGGCACGTCCGGCGTGCCGGTGTCGTCCGGGGGCGTTGCGTCAGGCATCGTCAATCGTCAATGTCGAGCGAGACGCGCACGCCCTGCTTCGCGGCGGAGGCGGCCAGCACTGCCCGGATCGCGCGAGCGATCTTACCCTGACGACCGATCACTTTGCCCATCTCTTCGGGCGCGACCGTCAGGCGCACCTCAACGTTGTTGCCGAACCGATTGGAGCGGACGCCGATCTGATCCGGGCTGGAAACGAGCGACCCGGCGATGTAGCGGACGAGGTCTTCCATCGCCTCGCTGGAGGTATCTACCATTTACGCCTCGGTGACGGGCGCGGCGGCCCCGGTCGTGACCCCGGCGCGCTTGAGGAGCGACGCGACGGAATCGGTCGGTTGCGCGCCGACGCTTAACCAATACTTAACGCGCTCCGCGTTGACAACAATTGTGCTCGGCTCGGTGAGCGGATTGTAGTGGCCGACATTCTCCACGAACCGACCATCGCGCTTCGAGCGCGCTTCCTGGACAACAATACGGTAATGGGGCTGCCCCTTGGCGCCCATCCGAGTCAAACGCAGTTTCAGCACGTCGGCGGTTCCTTCCTCGGTATCGTTTACACTTCCATCGCATACATAGAAAACGGATCGAAAATCCGCAGCGATTCATGGTACATGTTGCGGCGTCAGGCGGCAATGCGACATAAATTCGCGCGAAAGGATGCTATAGATATACGCGTCATGCCATGCGCCGTCCATGAACCATCGCTCACGCAGGCTTCCTTCGCGGACGAATCCGACCTTTTCGTATGCTCGTTGGGCGCGCGTGTTCGACGCATAGACTTCGAGCCATA
>JALYXG010000101.1 GCA_030947205.1 Chloroflexota bacterium | reverse complement strand
CGACCATCTGGTACGTCACCGGCATCGCCGCCGCCGCCGTCTCCGGCGTCGTTTCCCTGGGGATCGGCGGGACGGTCGCGTCCTGCGGGGCGAGCGGTTTCTTCTGCTCGATGTTGATCGTCGTCGCCGATATTCCCACTGCCGTCTCCGTCGTGGTCGCTTCCGCGACGGTCATCTTCCGATTCGTCTGTGCCATACCCAAAGACCCTTTCCACCGATGCGCGATACGAATCGTGCACCACATCGTATCCAGCATACCACAGCAGTCGTGGGAAATAGGACGCAGTCGGCGACACCGACACCGACCAAGTAGTCTTAGTAAATAAATATGTATCAAAGTGACTTAGCAATAAATTGGATACTCCCTCCGTCACATTGACAGCATTCCTGCGTTCTAGTACATAGGAGTCTTGTTTTGACTCGTAGTACATTCTAGAATATGATCGTTCGACTGAATGCTCACAACATCACGAACAATCGAATTGGGTATCGCCACCGGTGAACCGCGATTTCGCGCGTTGGTCGAGAACATTTCCGACGCAATCATCCTGCTCGATCGCGCAGGCCGGGTTGTCTACAGTGGCCCGTCCACCGCGCGGATTCTCGGTTACGAACTGGGGCAGCACGTCGGGGTTGATGCGTTCCTGCTCGTCCACCCGGACGACCAATCCGCCGTGCAGGAGCGATTCCGCGCACTTCTGCAATTGCCCGGCGCGACCGTCCCGCTCGCATACCGCTTGCTCCACCAAGATGGCTCGTGGCGGCACATGGAAGGAATCGCACGGAATCTGCTTGACGAACCGGGGATGCATGCAATTGTCGCGACGTATCGCGACGTGACGGAGCGCATCACTGCGGAAATGGCGCTCCGCGAGAGCGAAGAGCGGTACCGCTCCGTGATCGCCGCGCTCGACGAAGGGATCGTCGTGCAGAACCCGGACAGTGTCATCACGGCGGCGAACGAGAGCGCGTGCCGTATCCTTGGAGTGGACCGAGAGCAGTTGATTGGCCGCGCATCGCGGGACGGCCCTTGGCGCACCATCCATGCGGACGGCTCGCTTTTCCCGCCCGAGCATCATCCCGTGAAGCGCGTGTTCGAAACCGGCGCGCCGCAGCAGCGCGTTATCATGGGCATCCAGAAATCTGACGGAGCGATCACCTGGCTTTCCGTCAATTCTCAACCATTGTTTCGCGGCGACGCGTGCGCCCCGTACGCCGCCGCCACGTCATTCACGGACATCACGGAGCGGAAGCGCGTCGAAGCGCAACTCGTGCGCGCGGCGCATTACGATGCGCTGACCGGCCTACCGAATCGCACGCTCTTCATGGAACGTCTCGAGGCCGCGTTTATGTATGCTCGGAATGATGCGGGGCTGGGTTTTGCGCTCCTCTTCCTCGACTTCAACGATTTCAAGGCGGTCAATGACACGTTTGGCCATGCTGTCGGCGATGACCTGCTCGCGGCGCTCGCCCGACGACTCGAAGCGTCATTGCGTCCGCTCGACTGTGTCGCCCGACTCGGCGGAGATGAGTTCGCCGTCCTGTCACCCGTGAGCACGATGGCCGACGCGATCGCCATCGCGGCACGCATTCACACATCGCTCGCCCAACCGTTCGCCATCAAGGGTCGTGATGCTCGCATGACGACGAGTATTGGCATCACATGTAGTGGCACGGAGTACCGTAACGCGGGCGAGATGCTGCACGACGCCGACGCCGCGATGTATCGCGCGAAGGGCGGAGGGCGCGGGCAAACCGCATACTCTTCACTCGGTTGCAAAATCGACCGGAAATGAACCGCCAAGACCCCAGGAACGCCAAATCCGACCGTCAGGCGACAGCCATCATTCCGCGAGGAGTGTATCAGGCATGGTGAGGCCGAATAGCCGGGCGGCATTCGCGGTCGTCGTGGCTGTGACGGTCGCGGCGTCAATCTCCTTCAAGACGGCGATTCGCTCCGCAACCAGCGCGACGTAGGCGGATTCGTTGCGCCGCCCGCGATGCGGATGCGGGGCGAGGTACGGGCTGTCCGTCTCGATAACGATGCGGTCGAGCGGCAAGCCGCGCACGGCGTCGTGGAGTTCCGTCGCGTTCTTGAACGTGACCGGGCCACCGATGCCAAGGTGTAGCCCAAGTGCGAGCAGATCCGCCGCGAACTGCGGGCCACCGTTGAACGCGTGCAGCACGCCCCAGAGTGGCCCATACGCCGCGACATCCGCGCGCAGGATCGCCAGCAAGTCCTCGTGCGCGTCGCGGTGGTGGATGACCACCGGCTTGCCGAGCGTGCGGGCCAGCCCAAGTTGCGCCACGAACGCCTCCCGCTGGCGCCCCGGCGGCGCATACTCGCGATAGTAGTCAAGCCCCGTTTCACCGACCGCGACCACTTTCGGGTACGCGTGCAGTTTGGCGAGGGTCGTGACCAGCGTTTCATCCCATTCGGCGGCGTCATTCGGGTGGAATCCGATACAGGCGAAGATGCCGGGATGCGCCGATGTGAGCGCGAGGGTCGTCGGCCATGTCGCGGGGTTATAGCCGACGTTGACGATGGCGCGCACGCCCGCGTCCGCCGCGCGCGCAAGCACATCCGCCCGGTCATCATCGAACTGCGGCGCATCGAGATGGGCGTGCGAATCGCAAAGCATGGAACGCCTCGGGGTGATCGGGTACGACGCCGCGCGCATCACGGAATTGACGTGGCACGCCACCTGCATATACGGCGTGGTGGCGAACATTCGTGTGATGGTATCCGGGGGTGACACCGATGGCAACGGCAACACGCACACTCTCCGCGCAGCCGAAAGCGAAACAGAAACCGAAAGTAGATTACAAGGAAGTCGCTCGCGCGACGATCAAGGATTTCAGCCAGGACGACTGCGCGGGCCTTGCGGCCGAATCCGCCTATCACATTCTCTTCGCGATCTTCCCGCTAGCGATTTTCAGCGCTTCGATGTCCGCGATTATCAACCGCGTTTTTGGGCTTGACCTCTTCGGCAAGATCATGAGCGCCCTAACATCTCGGTTACCGCCCGAGGCCGCGACCGCGCTCTCCGGCCCGCTGGCGAAGGTGTTGAGCAACCAGAGCGGTGGCCTGCTTTCCTTCGGCATTATCACCGCCCTCTTGTCCGGTTCGGCTGCGGTGAGTACATTCATCAAGGCGCTGAATCGCGCCTATGATGTTGAGGAGACCCGGCCAATCTGGCGGCGTAAGGGGACAGAAATCCTCTTGACGCTTTTTGTCGGCGTCGTCGCGTCCGCCGCGTTCATCGTCATCGTTTTCGGCGGCAAGCTCGGCAACGTGATCGCCAAACAGATCGGCGCGGGCCACGTCTTTACCATCTTTTGGAACATCATTCGGTGGCCGTTGATTCTCGCCTTCATCTCGCTCGCGCTCGCCGTGCTCTATTGGGTCGGGCCGAACGTCAAGCAAAGGTTCCAGTGGATTTCGCCCGGCGCGATCCTGGCGACGATTGTCTGGATACTGGCGATTGGCGCCTTTGGCATATACGCCTCGAAGTTCGGCAGCTACGACAAGACTTACGGCACGCTCGGCGGAATCATCGTGCTGCTGTTGGTCTTTTATATCTCTTCGATGGTCGTGATGCTCGGCGGGCAATTGAATAGCGAACTCGCCAAGCGCTATGACCCCGAAACGATTGGGGATATCGCTGCGCACCCGGAAAAGGACAAAGGCGAAACAATCTACGCCGAAAAAGCGCCGAAAAAATCCCCGGAGGACCGTGAGTCCGACCTGAAAGGTGCGGAAGTGCGCGGCGAACCCGTCACGAATCGGACTGCACCGACCGCGAAGACTGAATCGGGCAAACGGCGCATGGTTAATTACGCGTCGGGCAAGCGCGAAGACCCCTCCCCGGACCCGAACGACAAATACACGATGACCGCGATGCCGAACGGGGCGCGCCGCTCATCCATGAACGGCCCGGCCGAACCGCCGACGAAGCGTGCGGCGGTTGGTGTCGGCCTGCTCGGCCTGAGCGCGGTCGGGATGGCGGCAAAAAATTTCCTAAAGAAGTAGCGGGGAAGATTCGAAGTTCGGAGTTCGGAGTTCGATGATCCGCTCCGAACCTCGAACTCCGAACTCCGAACCTTCCACTACTTCACCGTTACGCTCTTGGCGAGGTTCCGTGGCTTATCAGGATCGAAGCCGCGCAATAGTGCGAGATGATAGCCGAGCAATTGCGCCGGGATCACATTGACGAGCGGCGAGGCATCGCCGACATCGGCGACCGGTATGTGGACGTGGAATGCCTCGTCCGGTTCCGGCGAGACGCCGATGATGAAACCGCCGCGCGCCCGCATCTCCATCGCGCCGGAAAGGGTATCCGCACGCGTCTCGTCCATCGGGGCGAAGACGAGGCAGGGAGTGTCCTGCTCGATCAGCGCGATCACGCCGTGCTTGAGTTCGCCGCCCGCGAACCCTTCCGCGTGCATGTACGAGACTTCCTTGATCTTCAAGGCGGATTCGAGCGCGGTCGGATAGGCGAGGCCGCGACCGATCACATAGAGATGATCCTTGCCGACGATCCGCGCCGCGATGTCGCGCACCGTCTGCGCGCACTCGCCGTTCAATGCCTCATCAACCGCTACCGCAGCGCGGCGCAAAAGCGCCTGCCCTTCTTCGAGCCGACCCGCGATCGCATACGCCGTGAGCAGGAGCATCGCGACCTTCGCCGTGTATGCCTTGGTGGAAAGGACGCACTGCTCGGGGCCAGCCGTCAGGGGTACAACGACATCCGCGATGCGCGCGAGGCTCGAACCGGGCACATTGACGAGCGCGCCGATCTGCGCGCCGCGCGCCCGCGCCGCATTGACGCCCTCGATGATGTCTGCCGTCTCGCCGCTCTGAGAGAGAGCGATCACCAGCGACTGCGGCGTGATGAAGTGCTCGTGATACTTGAATTCGGAACCGAGTACGAAGTTAATGTGCCGCCGCGCGATCCGCGAAAAGAGATAGGTCCCGGAGAGTGCGGCGTACGACGCGGTGCCGCAGCCGAGCAGGAAGGTGCCGAACGATTGCTCGATACGGTCGGCGAGGTCCTGCGCGAGCACGGCGTGATCATCCGCGAGCCGCGCGATGATACCCGACTGCTCCGCCATCTCCTTCGACATGAAATCCGGGTAGTCGCCGACCCCGGCATCGTCCGGTCGCCATGTCACCCGCTCCTCGACAATGGAGAGCGGCGTGCCGTCCGTCAGACTGGAAAGGGCGAGGCCACCCGGCGTCATCGTCGCGACTTGGCGATCTTCCAGATAAACGACGCGATCGGTGTATTCGAGAAGCGCGACGACATCGGAGGCGATATAGGACGCGTCGTCACTGATGCCGACGATCAGCGGCGAAACACTCTTCACCGCGACGAGTTCCTGCCGATCCACCTGCATGGCGATGACGGCGTTCAGGCCATCCAACTGGCGAAATGCGTGGCGCACCGCCCAGGTCAGGTCAGATTCCGGGTTGTCGGCGCAGACGAGCGCCTCCTCGACGAGATGGACGATCACTTCGGTGTCCGTGTCTGACCGAAAGGTATGCCCACGGGCGATCAGGCCCGCCTTGAGCATGATGTAGTTCTCGACGATACCGTTGTGGATCAGGGCGACGCGGCCCGACTCGTCCTGATGCGGGTGAGCATTCGGCTCAGTGACGCCGCCGTGCGTCGCCCAGCGGGTATGCCCGAAGCCGATCGTACTTTCGGGCAGCGTCGTCTCCGCCAATCCGATCTTGCCGACGTGCTTCTCGACTTCAAGGCCGACGCCATTGCGGACGGCGATCCCCCACGAGTCGTAGCCGCGATATTCAAGGCGCTTCAAGGCGGCAAGCGTCATCCCCGGCACGTCTATCTTGGTCTCCGCGTTCCCTACATACCCGAAAATTCCGCACATCAATGGTATCCTTTCAAGGCACACAAACCGACGACCCGCACAGCGGTGCGGTCAGAGCGTGATGTTGGCAGTAGGAAAAAGGGGACACATCGCACGGCAATTGTCGGTGTCTCACGCCACCGCTTTGCTCCGTACGTGACGACCGTGTCAGCCGGGGGGCCACCCGCCGAACTCTTCGCACAGCCCCCGCCTCGTCACCCGGGTCACCTCCTCGACCGGGCCTGGCGCTACGAACCAATCGTCCCTTTTCCGTTCCAGCACATCATCGCAAGTCTATGACCCATACAGCGGCGAGTCAAACCGCACTACGAGCCAAGAATACATTCCTGTCATGACTTCTAACGCCGACCCATCCCCATTTGTGATGACCAGATATTCAGTTGCGCCACGAAACAATCGCACCGAGAGATTTCCGGCGAACCCGGAACTCGTCAGCCGTCGCGTCGTTATATAAAGGAGCGCAGCATTGGGGAGGAATCGTCGCACGTCATCGCCGCCACCGGCACGAAGAAGGAGGGAGCATCATGAGTTCGTATCCACCGCAACCACCGAGCGGGTATCCGCCGCCCACCGGGCAACCCGGCCCCGGTTCCGGTTATCCGGGCGCGCCACCGCCGTATCCTGGCGGGGCGATCCCCCCGTACCAGCAGTACCAGGCGCCGCTGCCGGGCCAACCCGGCTACCAATGGGGAGCGGGCGTCGCCCCCTATAATTTCGCCAGTTTCGGCCAACGACTGATCGGTGTCATCATTGACGGCCTGATCCTCACCGCGCTCGTCGCCATCCCCGTCATTATCGGCATTGCCCTGATCGCGAACGGCGTGAGCACGAACGCCGATGGCACCAGTGAGGTGACGAACGGCGCGTTGGTCGGGATCGCCGTGATCTTCTTCGTCATCGCCTTCATCATCGCCCTGCTCTATGAGCCGCTCCTGACGGCGCGCAAAGGCCCGAAGAATGGGCAGACGCCCGGACGGTCCGTCGCGGGGATTCGGCTCACGAACCTGCAAGGTGGCCCCATCGGCACGGGACAGGCGTGGGGACGGTACCTTTTCAAGGCGTTCTTCTCGGGTAGTGTCTTCTATCTCGGCTATCTCTGGGTGCTCTGGGACGCGAACAAACAGGGCTGGCACGACAAGGTTGCCAACACGCTCGTACTCAAGGCGT
>JALYXG010000084.1 GCA_030947205.1 Chloroflexota bacterium | reverse complement strand
TGATTGTTCGATGTGATAGCGCCGTGCGGGCGAGCAGCGGTAGGGGCACACAGCCGTATCCTGAACCAGCAAAATATCACGGAATCCAGGTGACGCGCTCACCGTCGAGGATGAGAGGGTGGGCGTTGCGACCGTCCGCGCCGACGATCCAGATGGCGCGGTCTTCGCCGGTCGTCGTGTTGAAGCGGGTAACGAGGGCGGACTGGCCGTCCGGCGACCAGACGGGTAGTTCCGACGACAGGCCATCGCCACCAAGGAGACGGGCGCGGCCCGTGCCAGCGAGATTCGCGACCCAGAGATCGGTCGTCGGAACACCACCGCTCTGGGCCTGACGGATGAAGAGCAGCCGGTTGCCGTCCGGCGACCAGGCGGGCGCGCTCTCGCTCCCCGCCTCCATGCCGAGGAAGGTCTGCTTCCCCGCACCGTCCGCGCCGACGATAACGATGCGGCTTTTCGCCGCGCCGGTCGGGTTGGGTACGCTCTCGTCGTAGGCGGCGCGACCACTGTCCGGAGACCACGCGATGCGGCTTCCCGGCCCGGCGGGCAGTTTCAGGGGGTCGGGCGAGAGGTCGGACAGGACAACCGCCGCCTCGCTCTGCGCGTTCACCTGCTCGCGGAAGCCGAGGCGCGCCCCATCCGGCGACCAGACCGGATCGAAGCCGACCTCGTCCCCCCGCCCGTAGATGCGCCCCAACGAACGCCCGTCTGGCGCGACCGCCCAGAGTTTCGAGGTGCCGATCGTTACGGACGGGTTGATGCCGCCGATCACTGAGCCGGTCACGCCGTTGCCCGACTGTACGACGCCCCGCAGCACGTAGACGATCACATCCCCGGCCGGACTCCACGCGGGCGTGGCGTAGATCGAGGGATCACCGGCGGGCGAAAGGCGCGTGCGGCCCGTCCCATCGAGGTTGATCGCCCAGAGCGCGTTCGCCTGCTGCGTCTCCCTTGTCGTGTAGGCGATCCGGGAGCCGTCCGGCGCGGCGGAGTACTCGAGCACGCTCGCGCGCTCGTTCGTGATTTGCCGGGCACCGGAGCCGTCGGCATTCGCCGTCCAAAGATTCGGCGACCCGCCCAGCGTAGCGCGCAAAAAGAGCAGCGACGGCGGGCGGATCGTGAACTGCCAGGTCGTATCATGCCCGACGGAGCGACCATTGATCGCCTTCGCCCCCTTCGCCAGCGTCGCATGGTACGTCACACCGGGCGTCAGCGGCTGGAGCGGGATGAAGCGCACGATTTTGTCGGAAGGCGATCCGCTCTGATCCCACGACCAGTTGCCCGCCACCAGTGGCGCGATGGTCAGGTGCGCCTCGACGGAGGTCGTCTGCATCGCCGTCGGAAAGGTCAGGCCAATCAGTGTCTTGCCGGAGATCGTCGCGCCACTCGCGGGCATCGTCGCGACGGGCAAACTGACCGTGCTGCCGCGCAGGATAATCAGCCCCGTCGCGGCGGCAATCGCTGCGATCAAACCGAGCGCGATGAGCCAGAAGCGGCGTTCCGCCTGTGGACGCGATGGGGCGGGCCCGGCGATCGTCATGGGTACAAGTAGGGCTGGCTCGGCTGCGGGATCGTTTGAAGGCTCGTCGCGGCGATGTACGGCGCGCCCTTCCCGTTCGCCGTGCCCATCGCGAGCGTCCCCTGCACCAAGAGCCAGGTATCGCGCGTGGGGGTGCTACCCTCCCACTTCACGGGCAATGTCACCGCGTTACCGTCCGCGACGCAGCAAACGATCACGAAGCGCGCGACGGTAAAATACCCCGCGCCCAGACCACCATCGCCCGGCGCAGCGAAGCCGGTCAACGATACTGGCTTGCTCGTTAGGGAGCGCGCATCGGGCGTCTGCGTGATCGCGGCATTCCAGTCGAGCAGCGTCCAGCGGGTTGAGTCCTTGCCGAGTTCGGTCAGCGACTTCAACCGCGTGCTCGGCACGGCCTGCCCACCACCATTCGACCGCGCATCGAGCGCCGCCGAGCCGAGTGGCCGCGCCGGGACCAGTAGCCCGAAGAGCAGCGGCACAGCGAGTAGGGCATACCCGGCGGCCTCAATCCGCCCCGTCGCGTGCGCATGCTCCCCGTCGTCATGCAGGTGCCGCGTCGGGCGGCGATCGGCACGCGCGATCCAGCGCAGCCCCGCGATATAGCCGAGGATCAGCAACGCCACCCCCGACGCGAGAATCAGCCGCGTATAAACGCCATTGACGTAATAGAGCACCCCGCCCCGCGCCACCTTGACGGTGAGCATCGCCCCCAGTGCGATCAGCAGCACCATCCGCACCGTCGGACCCCACGCAATCGAGGACTGAGGGCGAAGGGCTGAGGACTGAGTATTCGCTTCGGGCTGCGTGGCGTTCATTCGTTCATTCCTATTTCTTTGCGAATCTCTTTTTGGCGTTCTTGGCGTCTTGGCGGTTCGAATCTTTCTCTCCGCGTTTCTCTGTGTCTCTGTGGTTCAACCGTTTCCTCTTTTTACCACGTTTCGGTGACTTTCTGCAGGCCGCGCGGCTGGTCGGGGTCGCCACCACGCTGGCGAGCGAGATACCACGCGAATTGCTGCATTGGCAAAATGGTGAGGAGCGGCGTGAGCACTTCCGGCACGGCATCGGGCAACGCGAGTCCGACGGTGCCGAGGCGCGCAGCGTCCGGGTCGCCGACGATCAGGGTGTCCGCTTCCCGATCGCGCAGCCGTTCGAGGACGGGGCGCAGGGCCGCGCCGCCTGGCCCCACCGGGACAATCGCGATTACCGGAAAGCCGCGCTCGATCATCGCCATTGGGCCATGCAGGAGGTCCGCGCCGGAGAAAGCATGCGCGACGAGGTAGCTCGTCTCCATCAGTTTCAAGGCGACCTCGCGCGCCGTCGGGTAGTTGTATCCCCGCGCCGTCACGACCATCTGCTCCGCGAAGCGGTAGCGCACCGCGAGCGCCGCAACCTCGTCTTCGCGCGCCAACACCGCTGCGGCCCGCTCCGGCAATGCCCACGCCGCCGCGCCATCGCCACCCGCGAGCGCCTCGATCAAAAGGTAGAGCGTCAGCAATTCCGCCGTGTAGGACTTGGTCGCCGCCACCGCCCGCTCCGGCCCGGCAAGCACGTCGAGGTGAAACTCCGCCACTGTCGCGAGCGGCGAATCAGGCGCGTTCGTGATTGCCACGGTGATCGCACCCGCCGCCCGCGCCCGCGCAACGGGGTCGAGCAGATCGGGCGACGAACCGGACTGGCTGATCGCCAGCACGAGGACATCGCGCAGATCAGGCCGCGCGTCGTAGATCGTCATCGTGGAGGGCGAGGCAAGCCCGGCGGGTAGGCCGAGCCGCGTCTCCACAAGATACTTTGCGTAGAGCGCCGCGTGATCCGACGTACCCCGCGCAACGAACAGCACGAAGCGTGGTTTCCGGGCAGTAATTGCACGCACAGCTTCATGGATATGTCGCTTCCCCTCCCGAAGGATGCGAGCGTAGATTTCCGGTTGCTCCTTGATCTCCGCCGCCATCAGTTCGCCGTTCATGATGTCCCTCGTTGATAGGCGATCTCGCCCTTGATGATTGTCATCTGCACCCGGAAGTCGGCATCCAGCAGGATGAGGTCGGCGTCCGTACCGACCGCAATCCGCCCCGCGCTCTCCATGCCGAGAAGGCGCGCTGGTATCTCGCTCGCCATCCGCAGAGCATCGAAGATCGTTGCGTCGGTCCATCGCACCATGTTCCGTACCGCCTGATCCATCGTCAGAAGCGACCCGGCGAGCGTGCCATCCGCGAGGCGTGCGGATGTACCATCCACGATCACCTGCTGGTCGCCGAGCGCGTATGTGCCGGGAGGCATGCCCGCCGCAGCCATCATATCGGTGACAAGGGCGATACGCGATGCGTGCTTCATCTGGAACGCAAGTCGGAGGCTGGCCGGATGCGAGTGAACGCCGTCCGCTATTAATCCTACCGTGACACGTTCATCGAGTAGTGCGGCGCCGATTGCGCCCGGCGCGCGATGCCCGAAGGGTGACATCGCGTTGTAGAGATGCGTCGCCATGCGCGCCCCTGCGCCCACGCCCGCCTCGAATTGCTCATACGTCGCGTCCGTATGTCCGAGACTGATGAGGACCCCACGCTTTCGCAGTTTCGCTATCAATTCGGGTGCGTCCGGTCGTTCCGATGCGAGCGTAACAAGACGCACCGCATCGCTTTCGAGTAACACATCGAGCAGGCAAGGATCGGCGTTCTCGATAATGGCGCGACGATGCGCGCCATGCCGCTGTGGCGAGAGGAACGGCCCTTCGATGTGCAGGCCGAGTGGACGCGCTCCGGGCGCGTCCTTTGCTTTTTGAAATGCCGCAATCGCCTTCGGATAGAATTCAGGCGGCGACGTAATGACAGTGGGCAGGAAGGCCGTGACACCCGTTTCCGGCAAACGCGCGGCCAGCGTGCGGATTGCCTCAGGGTCTTCGCCGACCTCGACGCCGAAGCCGCCATTGACTTGCAAGTCAACGAAGCCGGGCGCGACATACGCGGCTTCGTAGATCGGGTACGGTCGCTCACCGACACCTTCCGAACGCATGAACGCAGTGATCCGGTCATGTTCGAGAACGAGTGTGCCCTGCTGCACGGAACCGTCTCCGGCGAGCACGTTGCCACGCACGATCAGCCCGCTCACGGCTGCCCCTCCGCGAGATGGATCGCGGCTCGCGCTGCGCTAAGTGCCGGTTCCGCGACAAGCGCGACCTGCCCGACCGGGCGGCGACGACGGAGGTGGCGGAGCACCGTCGCCCGGAAATCCGCCTCGTGAATCAGCATGCCACCGGCAAGGGCGATAGGCAGGTTGCCGTCCGGGAATACCAGCATCTCCCCGACCGCGAGCGCCGCCAGCGCGAGTTCCGCCGCCGCCTCGCGCACAATCCGCCGCGCCATCGCGTCTCCGTCGCGCGCCGCTGTGAAGACGAGCGCGGAAAGACGGGCGATCTCGCCTTTGTCGCCCTCCGGGTAGACGCGGTCAATCATCGCGTCCGGTCGCGTCAACTGCCATTCCGCCATAATCGCGGGGAGGAGCGCCGTCTGCGGGCCGCGTCCGTCCGATGCGCGCGCCGCCGCTTTGAGGGCGCGCCGCCCAAGTTCGTAGCCACTCCCCTCGTCGCCGATAATGTGGCCCCAGCCGCCGGAGCGCGCCATCCTGCCCGTTGCATCCCGCCCGACGGCAATCGAGCCGGTCCCCGCGATCACCGCGACGCCGACGGCGCCATCCAGCCCGGTCAGCGCGAGTTCGGCATCGTTCGTCAGCCGTATCACGTTCGCCAGCGCGCTGAGATGCGGCAGGAGGCGGTCGCGGTCGCCGGGGCGGTCCACCCCCGCGAGGCCGATCCACGCCGCGTGGAGCATCCCATCGCACCCGGTCTGTTGCGTCGCCGCCGCGACCGCGCCCCGGATGCTCGCCACCGCCCGCTCCAACCCGACCGCCGCCTGGTTGCCACTCCCCGCGATGCCGCGCCCGATCTCCCGCCCGGTCGCGTCCACGATCACCGCGAGCGTCTTCGTCGCGCCGCCGTCCACGCCGAGGAACAGGGAGAGAGGCATCCCCGTCATCGCCCACCCTCGACCGCGATCCGCACCACACCGCCCGCCGCCGCGAGCCGTGTCCGCGCCGCGATGGGATCAATACCAGCGAGCGCGGCGACGATGGCGGTCTTCACGTCGTCGTCCGACGCGTGCAGCAGGACTTCCGCC
>JALYXG010000082.1 GCA_030947205.1 Chloroflexota bacterium | reverse complement strand
TCGCGAAGTCAATCACCGAAATCGTCCCCGCGACGCGGTTGGCGGCGTAGAGGTAGTTCGTGTCCCGGCTGACGACGAAGCCGTGTGTGCCCGCCCCGGTCGGGATGAAGCCGACCTCGCGCATCGCGATCGGGTCAATGATCGAGACGCCGTTGCGGGTCTGATTCGCGACATAAAAGAGCGCGCCGTCCGGTGCGACCTTGACATCAATCGGCTGCCCGCCGACGCGCACTGAACCGACAATCCGCATCGCGACCGTGTCTACTTTGTAGACTTGTCCGTCGTACTCGCAACCGACGATCAAATACTGCCCATTGGCGGACATATCCATGTGATCCACGCCGGAGCAGGGGACGCGAACGCGCTGGATCACATTCCAGGAGTGCGGATCGTAGAAGTCGAGGCTGTTCTACGGCTCGGCGGCGACAACTCCCTTGGTGCCGTCCGTCGTGAAATACAGATTGTAAGGGACAGCCGCGTCAATATTGCGGGTCAAGTTGCCCGTCTGCGTGTCAATCTCTGACAGGGTGCTGGAGCCCATGTTTTCGACATACAGGTGCGCGAAGTCCGGTGAGGGGCTGACGTGGTGCGAGGTCCGCCCAGTCGGGTAGCGGTCAATGACCTGAAAGGACGAGGGATCAATGACGGTGACGTTGCCCGCCAGTTCATCCGGCACATAAACGCGCGCCGCGAGGTTGGCGACGGGGGCAGGGTAGGGCATCCCCGCTTTCGTGTTTGCCCAGACATTGATCGCGAAGCCCGTCGCGGCGGGCGGCTGGCCAGTCGGATACTTGGTGGCGAAGGCGTCGCTGCCGATCAGGCCGAGGGTCACTTCGCCCTTCGTCCCGGCGGCCTCAGGGTGATACTCGAAGCGCGCCCGCTCGAAATACTGAACATGCGCCGTCTGCCCGCCGTTCGTCTCATCGAGTTCGTCCGAGATCGGGAAACCGAACTGACCCGCCCCGCCGCCCTGCTGCCAGTAGTTCTTGAAGCCGCCGCTGATGCAGCGGCTCGTTTCGGCAAAGCATTGCTCGCCCGTCGCATTCGCGGCGCGACTAATTGGGTAGCGGGCGGCGAACTGCTCCCGCCCCAGCAGACCTGGTAGGACGACCGAGGGCGTATTGATGAACTCCTGATGATATTCCAGCCGCCCGCGCTCGAAATACTGGACGCGGTGCGTCTTGCCGTCCGCGTTCGGCTCGTCGAATTCGTCAGTGATCGGGTAGCCCCAGCGGTCCACGCCGCCATGCTCCAACCAGTAGGCGAACAGCATCCCCTTGACACATTTCTGCGTCTGGGTGGCGCACGATGCGGGTGGATCAACCGCCGCCGCGATTTCGGAAGAAGCAAAAAAGGTCGGGCCAAACGCAAGGAGCAACAAGGGGAGCAGCAGGAGCGTCCCCACGAATAGCCGAAGTCGCACGCCATCCCTCCCGGAATCTTTCTAAAGCGCGACGGTGCGCGCACCTACCAATAACAACGTCCCGCACGGCGCAAATAGAACGGGGACGCGGTACACCTTTGAAGGAACACCCAGTATGTCGGCATCTTACTACATCCGCCGTAATCGCGCGGTACACTGTCGAAAGTAGCCGGATGCGCATAAGGAAGGATGCGGTGTGAGCGAGCAACAGGTGGGCAAACTTGCGGGCAAGGTAGCGCTGATTACCGGTGCGGGGCGGGGGATCGGGCAGGCAATTGCCCGCGCCTTCGCCCGCGAGGGCGCGGACATCGCCGTCAACTACCGCAATTCGGCTGAGGGCGCGGAGCAAACGGCGCGCGATGTCCGCGCCCTCGGACGCCGTGCCGAAACCGTGCAGGCGGATATCAGCAGCGTCGCGGAGGGGCGGCGACTCGTCGCAGCAACGGTGGAGCGGTTCGGGCGGCTCGACATCCTCGTCAACAACGCCGGGACATTCGACACGACCGAACTCTTCCACGTCACCGAAGAAGCCTTCGACACGATCATGGCGACCGATTTCAAGGGGCCGTTCTTTCTCGCGCAGGCCGCCGCGCGGCAGATGGTTGCGCAGGAGGACGGGGTGATTATTAACTTCGCCTCCGGCGTTGCGAAGGACCCCGATCCCGGCTACTTCGTCGGCACGCCGTATGCGGGCGCGAAGGCGGGGCTGTGGCGCGCGAGCCAGCGGCTGGCGATGGAACTTGGCCCGCTCGGCATCCGCGTCAATGTGATCGTTCCCGGCTTCGTCCATTCGAAGCGCGGACCGCTGCCTGAGTACGTCCGCGCCCGGTTCGCGCCGCTCGCCGCCCTCAAACGCACTGGCGAAGTGGACGATGTCGCCCGCGTCGCCCTTTTCCTCGCCTCCGACGATTCCCGCTTCGTCACCGGCCAAACCCTCGTCGTGGACGGCGGCATCCGCATGCATTAGCGCAATGTCGCCGTGACGGAGCTGATATTCCCGGTGGCGACAGCATTCAGCCCGCCGCCACCAAGTGGGGTTTATTCAATCAGACGAAAATCTGTGAGGTTTCCGGTCAGGATGCGAGACGCGCGGGGCGCGGGCGGAAGAAGCCAGTCAGGCCGATGCGTGGTTGGCTGTCGGCGAAGTGCGTTGCCTCTCGGACCGGAAAGCTATGGGGCCGGTTGGTCGCTCCGGTGGCAACCTGAGAAAGTGCCTTCTCGGCGGCGGCGCGCATCGCGTCCGCTGTCGGGAAGCGATGCGCAGCATTCGGTGCGAGGGCGCGCCGCACGATGATATCGGTGCCGGGCGACAAACGCAGCGCCGCCCATGCCGATGGCGATAGCGCAGCCGCACCCGTCATGTTGGCGCTCGTCAACATCTCAAGGAGTACAAGCCCTAGATCGTACAGGTCGGATTGCCCATCGAGGGGCCGGTGTCGCATGTCGCCGGGCGCAGCCTGCGCCGGATCGGTGGCGCAGCTGCCGGTAGTGTGCGCGCAGCCGAAATCGGTGACCTTCACCTGTTCCCCCGCCGCGAGCAGGATATTGTGCGACCGAATATCGCGGTGGATGACCCCGCGTTCGTGGGCGGCGGCGAGGGCGGCGGCGACCTGGGCGGTGATCTGAAGCGCCCGCACTTCGGACACTCGCGGACTGTCGCCGAGGCTTGGGCCCGTCACATGCTCCATTACGATGTAATGGGTGCCCGCATAGGTTCCCAGGTTGTAAACGGAGATGAGGTTCGGATGGCTGAGAGCGGCAGCGATGCACGCCTCGCGCCGGAACCGCTCGACGTACGCAGGGGCCAGTGCAAGCGATGGGTGGAGGACTTTGAGCACGACCGAACGGCGCAAAAACTGATCGTGCGCCAGATAGACGGTCGCCATCCCACCCACATGGATGCGATAGGTGATCGCGTAACGCCCATCAACGGTGTGTCCCATCAGATCCATCGCTACCGCCGCCTTCGCTCTTTTTTGTTGCTTCCCGTAGAAAGGTGACATCTCCTGCGTGTCGCATAAAGCAGAAAGCGTGCCGCGACATTCAGAAGTGTCATATGCGCCATATCGCCCACCCTGAGTGACGCTTTTCTTCCCCAGTGTTTCTGTGGTTCGAATTCCCATCTGTTAAACGAGGATGGCGCGCAGGAGCGCGACGATGACGGGGCGATGAAACAAAGGGTGACAAGGGCGAGGCTGGCGCGTTCGGTGCGCGCGGAGGGGAGGGCAATCGTCGTCTGCTCCGACGTGGCAAGGGCAAAGAATCCCATCGGCAGGGCGAGCAGGGCGAATACGAGCGCGAATGCGAGCAGTCCAGCGTCCATCGAAGCGCCTCCCCGGTGTCCGGCGGGGAGCGTCGCCCGGTTGCGTCGCGTTGCCCCGCCCCATCGGTGAGACAGGTGGGCGACGAAAATCTTACAGGCACGAAAAAGGGGGCGAGAAACCTCACCCCCCGGCCCCCTCTCCATCGCTTGTCAGCCATGGAGAGGGGGAGCACGATTGAGCGGTGGCTTACATGTGGTGCGTGTCCTGGCCCTGATCGTGGTGTTCGTGCTGCTCGCCGCTCTGGGACTCGGCATGTGCCTCGGCGTGTGTGTCGCTTTCTTGCGGGGCGCCGGTGGCAGCATTCATCCGACGCTGCAATTCTTCGCGCAGGCGGCGAATCTCCGAGACGGTGTTGTTGATGCGCTCGAACAGTTCGGTGTTCGAGGCGACGCCCGCTTGGAGGAGCCAGGTCGCGCTCTCCGCACGGGTGCCGAACAGGCCCGCCTCGACGAGGCTGTCAATCGCGGCGAGTGTCCGGTCATCCACCCGCAGGCTGAGGACATTGGAACGACGATTCTCATTGCCACCCGCGCCGTTCGGCCCCTCGCCATCGAAGAATTGCTTGAAGAAGCGCCGCCATTCGGGGTCGCCGGGGCGGAACCCCTCGCGGAATGCCTCACGCATCCGCCGCTTCATCTCCGGCCAAGGGATCTGCGGACCGCCTTCCGCCCACCGGGAACCGTATTCGCTGTGTGTTTCTCGTTCTCGCTCGTCGTGCTGCATTGCCGTTACTCCTTATCTGTCCCGCGCCACTCATGTAATTTGTAACTCATCGGCGCGTCATCATGTTACAAGAGAATCTACGCGGCGTCAAGCGTCCGGGTTGCGCGCCCAATGGTACAATCCCGCGATGACTCGTCACGCGCCGTTGCCCGACCTCCCCGGCTTGCTGGATCTCCTCGCGCCGGGCCTCGACCTCGTCTTCATCGGCTCGAACCCGAGCATTCGCGCCAGCCAGACGGGCCACTACTACGCGCACCCCGGCAATCGCTTTTATCCGCTCCTCTTCGAGTCGGGCCTGACGCCCCGGCGGTTGATGCCGGAAGAGGATATTCTGCTGCCGACTTTCGGCATCGGCCTGACAGATCTGCACGAACGCCCCTCGCGTCGCGCGGACGAGGTACCGGACGTGGTCTACCGCGCTGGGCGGGAGCGGATCGTCGCGCTGCTGTCGCGCTACCGGCCACGCTGGCTCTGCTGCAACGGCGCGCGTGTCTACCAGAATCTGACGGGCGCGTCCGGCCCGGTTCGCTTCGGCGTGCAGGAGGGCGAAATCGCGGGTTGCCGCCTGTTCGTCGTCCCCAGCACTTCCGGCCTGAACAGCGCCCTGAC
>JALYXG010000066.1 GCA_030947205.1 Chloroflexota bacterium | reverse complement strand
TCTCCAGGTCGTAGTGGTCGTCGTTCAGTTGCTTGCGCGCCTTCGGGATGTCAATCGGCTCTTCGGTCGAGACATTCCATGGCAGGCTCGTCATCCAGTCGAGATAGGTCTTGATGATGCCGTATTCAGCGGCTTGCGGCGGCAGCTTCGCGAGCCGGTCCAGTTCGCGATCCGCTTCTTTGCGCGCGTCCGTCGGCATCCCGGAGGCTTCGAGCTTTTCGCGGATCATCGTGATTTCCGCTTCCTGATCGTTCGCCTCGCCCAGTTCCTTTTGGATCGCCTTCATCTGCTCGCGCAGGAAGTACTCGCGCTGGCTCTTGCCGACCTCGTCCTGCACCTGCTCCTGCAACTTCTTGCCGAGTTCGAGGACTTCCAATTCCTTGGCGATGAAGCCGTTCAGCCAGCGGAACTTCGCGGAGATGTCGTCCAGTTCCAGCAACTCCTGCTTCTGCTCGACATCCATGCGCAGCGTACCCGCGACGAGGTAGAGCAGTTGGCGCGGGTCATCGAGATTGACTGCCACCGTCACGAGATCGTCATTCAAATACGGCACCAACTCGACCAATTGGCCGAAGAGTTTGACCGTGTTCTGCATGTATGCCTTGATTTCAAGGCTTTCCACGACCTGCTCAGGGATCCGCTCGACCTTCGCGAGCAGGTACGGCTCCTCCTGCACATACTCGCCGATGCGCACGCGCTCCAGCCCCTGCACGCCAAGGCGGACATTGCCGTCCGGCATTCGCAGCATCTGCTGGATAACGCCGAGCGTGCCGATCTGATACAGATCGTTCGGCCCCGCGCCTTCGAGTTCCTTATCCTTCTGCGCGACGAAGACGACGCGCCGGTCGCCGTTGACGACCGCGTCAATCAGCCGCAAGGAGCGTGGTTGCGACGCTTCGAGCGGCAGCCCTGTCATCGGGGTGAGGACAGCGTTGCGGAGCGGCAAAATCGGCACCGATTCCGGCATCTTTTCTTCGTCCAGCGCGGCGCTGCCGATCTCGATCCGCTCCCGCCGCGAGCGGCGCTTGACGGCAATCGGCTCCGAGGTTTCCGCTTCGACCGCAGTCGCTTCCGGCTGCGTTTCGGCGGTCGGGGTATCGGGCTGGGTTTCCTCCGCCGCGATCGGGGCGGCGTCAGCTCGCCTCTTCTTACCTGCCATTATTCACTATCCTTTCCCATATCATCAGGGTGTGTATCGTCTTCGCGTGCGCCAACGGCGACCGCCTCGGCTGGCGTCGTCGCATGGATCTGCACGCGCTGGGCGCGCGGTAGGACAACCGTCAGCAAACCATGTTCGTAGTGCGCTTCCACCTCGTCGCGCTCGACGGGGAATGGCAAGCGTACCCGCGCGCGGAACGGCCCGTAGGAGATGCCCATTTCGTGGTACGAACGCTGCTCGAACGCGTCGCTCTCACCACGTGCCTCCGGTAGCCGTTTACCCTGGATCGTCAACACGTCGCCGTCCAATCCGACCCGCAGGTGATTCTCATTAATCCCGGCGAGTTCGGCACGGATGACGAGCGCCTTCTCGGTTTCATAGACTTCGAGCGATGGTCGCCACGCGTCGAGTTGCCCGGCCATCCGATAGCTGAGGGCGAACCGATAGGTGGCGTGGGGGTCATGATCGCGCTGCGGCATGGCAATCCTCCCCGATGTGTGGTGTCAACATTGTACACTTCTCCCCGCTCACTCTCGGAGCATTCACCGTATATAACACGATGGCGAGGATTTTGTTCCAGTTTTAGCACTCGCCACGTACGAGTGCTAACAGCCTGCGGCAAGTGTACCGCGCGCCACCCGCTTCCGCAACCGGAAGCCTACAAAATGTAGAGGATGGTGACGCTGGTGATGCCCCACAGTAGGATGCAGACTAGCAGCGGCCGGTCGGCGAAGAGCGCGTCTTCCGGGTTGCCGCCTTCACCCTTGCGATACACAAGGTAAAGGTAGCGGAAGACGGCGTACAGCACGAAGGGGATCGTGAACATCATCGCGTGGTTCTTCGGTAGGTTTTCGGCGTTGAAGGTGTAGAGCGCGTATGCCATCACCGTCGCGCTCGTCACAACCGCAATAATCTCCTCCAGGAGCGTCGCGGAGTATTCGTCCAGCACCGCACGATGGCTGCCCGCACCCGATTCGAGCAGCATCAGTTCGTGCCGCCGCTTGGCGAAGCCGAGGCAGAGCGAAAGGAGCACGGTGCAGACGTAGAGCCACGGCGAGATCGGTGCGGCAATTACCACCGCACCCCCCATCGCGCGCAGGACGAAACTCGTCGCGAGCGCGAAGACATCGAGCAACACCTGTTCCTTCAGCCAATAGGTGTACGCGAACTGGAGGGCGACGTAGCCGACGATGATTGCCCCAAACAGTGGGCGCAGCAGGAATGCGAGGGGGATCACCACACTCAGCCCGCCGAGTGCGACGGCCCATGCCATCGGCACCGGGATTTCGCCCACCGCGATGGGGCGGAAGCGTTTTTTCGGGTGTAGACGGTCCGCCTCGCGGTCGCGCAAATCGTTGATAAAGTAGATCGCACTTGCCACGACACAGAAGAGCGCGAACGCCGCGAGCACCTGCCAGATTGCCGTCGGGTTGGTCAGTTCCTTCGCGAAGACGATCCCGGCGAAAAGGAAGCCGTTCTTTACCCAATGCTTCGGGCGCGCTTCTTTCAGCAATGCGCGCCCGAGCGACCGCCGGACGGGCGGCTCGTACCCTGCGGCAGCAGTCGAGGGCGAAATCGGCGTCGGTTCGGTCGCAATCGCGTCGGTCATGCAGTCAGCGTACGCCTTGGCGGGGAAACCGTCAAACGGGGGAACCTAACCCCCGGCCCCTTCCGTTCCTCGGCGTGGGAAGGGGCCGGTGGTTAGGTTCCCCAGAAGGCGACACGAGCATATACCCGGCAATGCAATCACAGGCTGGAAAGCCTGTGCTACCCCGCAGCCACCGATGTCGGCTTCGGCGGGAGCCATGCGGGGTCGTATGCGCTGCCGATGTTCCAAAGCAGATAGCCGCTGCTCTGCATCTCGTTGCACGCCTGAATCTGCGCGTAGATCTGCGCCGTGCCGTAGTCAATTCCCGGCCCGTACGTGAAGGCCTGGAGCCACGGTCGCGTCTTGTGCGCGACGCCCGGCACCCGCTTCTCGCGCTCGATCAGGCTCTGGCGAATCACGTCATACGGGTAGTTGTTGGGAATATCCCAGCCGTTGAAGCCGCGCGAGAAGTGCGACGGGTAATCCATTGTGCAGATCACATCAACGAGCGCGGCAAGGTCCTCGAACTGCTGGCCGATGCCATTGTCGTTCTTGATCCACGCGGTAATGCCGAAGATGTCCGCGCCCATCAGCGCGCGGGTCGGCGCGAGTTTCGCGTGCGCCATCTTCAAAAACCCCGTGATCGCATCCCGACGCTGCTGCGGGCCACCGTCGAAGGCCGGGCCGTATTCGGCGACATTCAGATTGCCGTCCGAGGGGAAGCGCACGTAATCGAACTGCACCTCGTCGAAGCCGAGATTGGCCGCTTCCAGCGCGAGATC
>JALYXG010000059.1 GCA_030947205.1 Chloroflexota bacterium | reverse complement strand
GCAGCGTTTCATTATTGTACGGAATCTCTGGACTGTCTGCTCATCCCACCCAATGGCGAAAGGGGACCTGCCATGCCACGACTGCTCCACTACGTGTCGGGCGTGCGTCTGATTGTTGATCCATACGACCACCGATTGTGGCACTTCGCGATCCGCAGCAAGCGATACGATCTCCAAACGCGTGGCGGGTCGTACATCCTGCGCACCGACGACGGAGTGCTTCTCGGGCGATTCCAGGACCTGGACAAAGCGATCCAGGGCGCGCGGGAACATGCCCATTCGGCCGCCACCGAACGCATCCCGCTCATCGCGCCCCGCTTCGGCGCGGTACGTGGATCGTAGCGGAGCGAACAGGAAAGGCGAAACACGTTGCCCGATCTTTCCGATACCCCGCGACCCGTCCGCCTCGGTGTGATCGGCACCGGGCTGGCGGTCGAGCAACTGCACTGGCCCGCGCTCACGCGGATGCCGGAGCGCTTCGCCATCGTCGCCTTCGCGAACCACTCACGCCCCAAAGCGGAACACTTCGCCGCCTACACGGGCGCTTCGATGGCGGACTATCACGCGGACTACCACGATCTGCTACGGCGCGACGATGTCGAGGCGGTGCTGATTTCCCTGCCGATTCCACTCAATTACGCGGTGACGCGCGATTGTTTGTTGGCAGGAAAAGAGGTCATCTGCGAAAAGCCGACGGGCGCCGACGAGGCTGAAGGGCGCGCCTTTCTGGCGCTCGAAACCGAGTTCCCGGAACGCACCGTGCTGATCGCGGAGAACTGCTTTTATCGCGACGATCTCCGGCTTGCCCGCTCGCTGCTCGACGCCCGCACCATCGGTCGCGTCCATCTGATGACCTGGCGGATGGTCAACCAACTGGTGCCGCAACCGGGCCGGTTTTCCAGCACGCCGTGGCGGCATCACCCGGCCTATCGGGGAGGCGCGCACCTCGACGGCGGAGTCCACCACACCGCGCAGATGCGGATGCTTTGCGGCGATGCGCGGCGAGTGCATGGCGCAATCCAATCGGCGAACAGCACGGTGGACGCCCCCTCCGACCTGACGTTGAACCTCGAATTCGCGGACGGCGCAATCGGCAACTACACTGCCTGCTACCCCGAAATTCCCGTGCCGCCCGAATCGAACGAGATGCGAATCTACGGTGCCGATGGCGTGATGGCGCTCAGCGGACAAGCGAGCAGCCGTCAGGTTGCGATTTACCGCCCGGATGGCACGGTCGAGGAGCGCCGATTCGAGCAGATTGACAGCGGCTACTTCGGCGAATTCCTCAACTTCTATGAGGCGATTGTGCATGGCGCTCCGGTCGTCGCCACGATTGCGCAGAGTTTCCACAACATGCTGATCGTCCTGCGTGGCCTCGATGCCGCCGAGCAAAAGCGCGTCTTCGACCTCGATCCGGCAACTGCCGTGCCGCTCTGGCGACCGCACGGCGCGGCAGGACTTTTCGACGGACTACCCGGCCACGCCACGACCGAGACCCGGCCGTGGACGAGTGCGTAACGAGGCGGCAACGATCCTGCATACACGCCCCAGTACGCCGCGCCCCGCGAGGACGGCGCGGCGTCGCGAGGAGGCATTGCAGTGATTGTGCTCGGAGTGGCCCTGAGCCACACATTCCATTATCTGCTCACCACGCATCCGCTCTTGGTGATCGCGACGCTCATCTTTGTCGAGGAATTGGGCGTGCCCAGCCCCGTGCCCGGCGATCTGATGATGTTGCTCGCCGGGGTCGAAGTCGCACAGCACCGGCAGCACCTTTGGGTCGTTCTGCTGGTGATGGAACTCGCAACGATTGCCGGGGCGAGCAGCCTGTTCGGCCTATCCCGGCGTGTCGGTCGCCCATTCGTCGTGCGCTACGGCCACTTCATCCATCTGACGCCGGGACGGCTGGGCCGGGTGGAAACGACGATCCAGCGGCACGGGGCGCGGGCGGTTGTGGCGGGGCGGCTGATTCCCGGTCTACGCATCATCACACCGATCGCCGTCGGCGTGCTCGGCGAGCCGTTCGTCGTCTTCCTGCCCGCCCTCGCCCTCGGCGGCTTCGCCTACGTTCTCGTCATCACGCTCGTCGGCGTTTTTGTCGGCCCCGCCGCGCTCGATGCCTTCGAGCGGATCTCGCTGCCCATCGCCGCGCTCTGTTCATTCGCCGCCCTCGGCGTGCTCCTCTTCGTTGTGCGGAAGGCGCGGGGCGAGTTGCGCGAGGAGCGGGGTCTTTTCCTCGGCGTGATCGCGGGCATCGCGGCGCTACTCGCCACGAACGGCGTGGTCGGCCTGCTCCGCTTCGCCTTCCGCCTGTTCGGCGGGGCGAGCGTCCTCGCGTCAACCGCCGTCGGCAGCGGCTGGCGGCTGCTGCTCGGCTGGCCCGTCTTCCTGCTCATCGCGAGCATGATCGGCGCGGTGTATCACGCCTTCGACCTGCATCGCTGGCCGCGGTTCGCGCGCGTCGCACTGCTTTCCTTGCCACCGCTGCTAATCATTGCACTTGTGCTCGATCCACTCCTTGAAGGGCGCGGCCCCGGCTTGATGCGCCGACGCGACGAGGTACTGCTCGCCGTGGAGATCGTGCGCTGGCTGGCATTCGGCCTTGCCCTCAATGCACTGATGCCGGAAATCGCTCCGCACGATCCCGTGGAGCGCGAGCAGACGCCGCTCCAACCCACCCCGTCAACGCCCTTCACCGAGCAAGTCCGGTAACGTACGCTTATGAACCTAACAACTTGAGGGTACTGGGTTCACAGGCTGGAAAGCCTGTGCTACCGGTAGAGCAGGCTTTCCAGCCTGCTGCCCCACGATTATCCGGTTACGTTGGAAAGGTTCATCAGCTTGCGTGATAAACCTCTGGGGGAGAGATCGCAGGCTGAAGCCTACGCTACCAGGGACGGTACAGGCACGACGAACAATGCTCAGATGATGACGATCAACTGTTGTGTCTCGGTAAACGTGTCGTCGCCCTGCGCGAGCGCCTTGATGGTGATGGTGTGCGGCCCGTCGCTCACATCCTTCAGTGGGACCATGCCGACAAAGCCGGAATGCAAATATGCTGCGCCACCGAGACGGTCGGCGACATCGTTGCGACCGGAGCCGTATGCCGCCCACGTTCCCGGCTGGCCGTCTACCCCGATTAGCACGCCGCGCACCGGGCCGACTCGCACCGGGTCAACGGACCACCCTACCACCGCGATCGCATCGCGCGGATAGTCGTGCCGTTTAACGACAATGAATGCGTCCACCGCTGGCGGCTGTTGGCCGATCAGATCAATCGCGACGAGCGCGCGCCCTTCCGCAGACACACCGTTTGTCGGCGGCATCCCCGTGGGTCTCGCCATTCCCGCCGCGACAGGCACGCCGACAACGGCGAGCGCGAACGCGCCAGTCGCCGCGATGTGCCACCGCCAGGCCATGCGCGATGGCGCGTGGCGCGCCACAAGTCGGCCGACATCCGGGGCGGTATGCCGATCCCAGAACGCGACAATCGCGCGCCGACAAGGCACCTCGACCACTGCCCAACCGACGTATGCCGCGAGCAGGACGATTGCCCCGTAGCCGAGATACAGCAGCCATGGGGGGAGTGCCACGAATAGGCCGGGGTGCATGACGTAGAAATGGCAGACAATCAGATGGAGCAGATAGAGCGAAAAACTGATCTCGCCGAGGAGCACGAGCGGGCGGCGGGAAAGGACCCGCGCTATCCAGCCCCACTCGCACGCCATCACACAGATCAGCGCGGCGAACGGCAGGCAAACGAAGCCGCTCGACGCGAGCCACGCCTCGCCCCCCGGCCCGATGATCCCTGACTGGCCCGCGCGATGCGCCCACGCCCCACTCTGGAACATGACCGCGAAGGTCGCGGCGAGGATCGCCACTTCGAGCACGGTGCCGACCCAACGACCGCAGCGGACGCGCGGGCGAAGATACCGCCACAG
>JALYXG010000032.1 GCA_030947205.1 Chloroflexota bacterium | reverse complement strand
CCGCGCCCCATCCGGCGAAATCTGCGGATCGCCGACCGCTTGCAGGCGAAGAACATCGTCGGGTTCGAGTGCGCGTGGCGCCATAAAGATATTCCTTTCATCGAGTGCGCCGGGAAACAAACGATCTCATTCTCTGCGTCAGCCTCATACTACTATGATGCACAGGGAAACTGACGCAGAGGCGATCAGAATGTTATCCATGAGCAAAACAGTTCACCTTTCCGCTAACGGGGTATGAAGCCTCGGTGTTCTGTCGTCAGCGCATATCCTCAGTTGTGGTACGGTAGGCGCGAGAGATTCGGGGCTGAGGGCGAGGGGCGGTTGATGTCTACGGCGTGGTTTATCACGCGGGGCAACGGTACGCGGTGGGATGGCGCCGCTTGCGGTGGGCATCGCGCGGCAGCCGACGAGATCTGCGTCGGCGCTCAGGGATCGTTTGTGAGCGATGGCCGATGACGCAGCTCGACTGCTGCCGCCAGTTGCTGGCAGAAATCAGCGCCGAGGTCGCCGCCACGCTGCCGCCGGGTCGAGCGCAGGCGCTGCTCGCGCTGTTGCGCGCCGGGGATACGATGACGCTCGCCGACGATCCCGTGCAGGCCACTCGACCGGGTTGGAATCTCGCGCTGCGACTCTGTCTGGAACGGCAAAACGACGAGGACGGCACCTTTCCTGCCGACCATGCAATGCTCGACGCCCGGGCCGCGCGATTCCTCGCCGACTGCGACCAATTGGCGCTCGCCGACCTGGCGCTGGCGCAGTGCGCGTCGGGCCATCTGCAACTTCAGCAGCGCGCCCCCCGCACCTTCGTCGCTTGGGCGACAAGCCGACGGCTCTCAACCGAGCAGCGCGAGCGGGCCGACTTCGACTGGTGGTCGGCGCACCTGACACGGCAGGTTGCCCCACGCCTGGCTGCCCTCCGCGCCGAACGAGACCGGATGCTCGCGCTCCTCGGCGGGGAAGGCGCTCCAATCTCCGCATCAGGAGAGTATGTCGCGAGCGACCCGACCGTCGAACGCTACTATCGCCAGCTTGGCCAGGCCCACGTCGCCCGCTTCACCTGCCAGCACAGTTACCCGGCCGACGCGGCGATCGGCGGCGCGACTTTCCGCCGATACACCGATATCCTGGCGCTGCTGATCGGTTGGCTCCATCACGAGCGCGACCGTCGCGCGACCGACAGTGATCACACGCCCACGCTCCTGGACGAACAGGCCATGATCGCGGCCCTGGCCAATGCGCTCGACGCCGACCCGACGGCGATCGGGCGTGCCCTCCAGCCCTTTATCCTCGATCGCGACAACGCCGCCTACCACAGCGCCCTCTCGGGCTACGCCGCACCGCCGCTGATCCGTCTCGACGAGGACCGGGTAGTCTGGTCAGTGCGCGGGCTGCTCGGCGAGCCCCTGCTCTTCCTCGCGCGCGAACTGCGCCACCGCCACACGCAGGAGTATCACAACAGCGCCCATCTGCGCGAGGGAGTCTTCCGGCAGGACCTCTACCGCCTTTTCAGCGACCGGCGCTTCGTCCTGAGCGCAGGGCGGGTCGAACTGAAGCGGAGCGGCGAGGCGCGCACCGACCTCGACGCCCTCGTCTTCGACCGCAAGACCGGCATCTTAGGCATCTTCGAACTGAAGGCGCAGGACCTCTTCGCGCGCTCAGTCGAGGAGCGGCAGCGGCAGCGCGACAACTTCTTCCATGCCAACCGCCAGGTCTCGGCGATCCTGGAGTGGGTGCAACGCCATGGCCCCGACGACCTGCTGAACCGCTTCGACGAGCGCGCCGCGAAGCGGTTCCATGTACAGAAGGTCCACGTCTTCGTGCTCGGACGCTACCTGGCCCACTTCGCCGGTGGCCCCGAGCCGGACCGTCGTGCCGCCTGGGGGAGTTGGCCGCAGGTGCTCCAAATCGTCGAGGATGGACTCTTCGACCCCGACAATCGCAACCCGCTCGGCGCGCTCTTCGCCCGGCTGCGCGACGCGGCGCTCCCCAGCGCACCAGCCAACGCCGACAGCCAGACGATCGCGGTCGGCGACCTCCATCTGCGGATCTTCCCCTCCTTCGCTGACATGCGGTCGGAGGAGGATCGCCCGGCGTAGCCGACTGGCGACTGCAGCCGTTTCTCGCCGGAGGCGGGCAAGATAGCGGTCGTCCCACCCAGGCGCCCTCGTAGCCCGGCGGGCGTTGGAATCTGCCCGTCACTTCCGATATGGCCCTTGCTGTTGCGAGCAAGCACACTTCATCCCAGCGCCTCCCGACCATCTGTACGCCAACGGGTAGGCCGAGGAGGTTGTACGTTGTTAATGTTCTCCGATCCCCGCATCGGGGACACTGTGCATCTTCATCATCTCGCCGGACTTCTCGACGGCGATATTAATGACACCCGGCTCACATGTCATCAGCAAGCGGTTCAGCGCCTCCAGCCAATGGTCCGGGCCGAGCGATTTCGAGAGGGTGAAATCCGCCGTCAGCGGGCAATCGCGCATACCGTCCGTCCGCTCGAAAACGGAGCACAGGACGATCCGGCTCGTCGGCGCGAGCCGCCGCATCTCGTCCACGACCGTCGCGTCGTCCAGCCCGGACAGGTCGCGATCCACGATGATGATGTCCGCTTCGGTGGTTGCCAAAAGGGCGAGCAATTCGCCCGCCGTCCCTGCCTCGCCGACGACCTGCGCGCCGAGGGCAAGCGTCAGCATCGCGCGGATGCTCGCGCGGACATGGGGAAGGTCGTCCGCGATGATGATGTGGCCGGTCGTTCGCTGCTGCGCGTTCATCAGTCTCCCTCGAAAATCATGTACCATTCTCAGCATCAATACGCAAGGGCGGGGCCGACGGATGGAACCGCCGACCCCGCACAACGGGTTAGACGAGCGCCGGTTCGTGGGCGAAGTCGCGTTCGGCTTCGCTGGTGACCGTTTCGGCCTCATTCTCCGTCTCCTCGGCGGGCCGCTTCAGCGTCAGGGCAAGCACTGCACCAATCGCGCAGGCGATCGTGCCGATCAGCATCGCGTCCGTCAGGCCGTTGACGACGCCACCGAGCACCGCGTCCTTAATCTGCAGCACGAGCGCCGGGTCCGCGCCCGGCAGCGTGCCACCCCCCTTGCCGAGGCTGGCATTCGCGATGATCTGCGCCTTCGCGGCATCGGGGATTGGCAGGCTCGTCACCGCGCTCGCGACATGGGTGTGCGCGCGATTCGCGAAGATCGCGCCGAGCAGGGCGATGCCGAAGACACCGCCAAGTTGCCGGTTCATATTGAGGATGCCGCTCGCCACGCCCGCCTTGGTCCGTTCCACCGCAGCCATCGCCACGGAGGACAAGGGCGACATCGCGAAGCCGATGCCGACGCCGATCATCAGGAACGATGGGAGCAGATCGCTATACGGCGAATGCGCCGTGAGCCGGAGCCCGTCGAGCAGCAGGCCGAGGCCAACGAGCACGAGGCCGGTGAAGATGATCGGCCGCCCACCGAAGCGCCCCGTCAGTTTGCCGCCGAGCGGCGCGCTGAATATGATCAGCCCCGTCATCGGCAGGGTGCGCAAGCCGGACTGGATGGCGGAGTAGCCGAGAATGTTCTGCATGTAGAGCGTCAGAAAGAAGATCGTGCCGAACATGCCGAAGGAAAGGACAAAGGAGATCACATTCGCCGCCGTGAACGTCGCGGAGCGGAACATCGCGAAGTCCACCATCGGGTGTGCCTGCCAGTTTTCGACGAATGCGAAGAGTGCGAGCAGGAGAACCGTCGCGGCGAACAAACCGAGGATGCGGCCGCTCCCCCAACCCCAGGTTTGACCCTCGATCAGTGCGAGCGTCAGGGCGAAGATGGCGGGCGTCAGGGTCGCAACGCCGAGGTAATCCACGGAGCGCGTGGCGTGTGGATCGGACGATTCCCGGACGACCCGCGTGCCGATCAAAAAGGCGGCGATGCCAATGGGGATGTTGATGAAGAAGATTGCCTGCCAGTTGACGTACTCGACGAGCGCGCCGCCGACGATCGGGCCAGCCGCGAGCGCAAGGCCGGAGATGCCCGCCCAGATGCCGATCGCCTGTGCGCGCTCCTTGCCCGTAAACGTGGACGTGATGATCGAGAGCGTGCCCGGCATCATGATCGAGCCGCCGATCCCTTGCAGGACGCGGAAGAAGATCAGCATGCCGAGATTCGGCGCGACGCCACAGGCGAATGAGGCGGCGGTAAAGACCATTAGGCCGATCAAAAAGAGCCGCTTGCGCCCGAAGACATCACCGAGTTTGCCCATCGTCACCATCAGGACGGCGAGCGAGAGCGTATAGCCATTGACGATCCATTCCAGGGCGGAGGTCGTTGCGCCAAACTTCTGCTGAATCGTCGGCAGGGCGACATTGACGACCGTATTGTCCAGCATCATCATAAAGAGCGCGAAGCACATCGCCCCGAGCGTCAGCCACTTGGAGCGATTCTCCTCCTGCGCCGCCGTGCGGGGTATCGGTGCGATTGCGGTTGCCATGCATTCCTCCCATCCAAAATCGTGCCACCAAAACCGCTGTGTCGGTGTTGTCATCATTGTGCCAGCCACGCTCGCACGTCACATTGGCCGCACGAACGGTTTTCCCCTTGCTGCCCGGAGGGGTACAGTTCCCCCCGAACGGAGGGGGCATACGTGCCGTGGAAGCCTTTTTCGATCTACCGATACACGTTGTGCGGTCGAGGGACTCGTATCTCCTCGCATACATCTCCGATGGTAGTATTGACGGCACGGCGGCACACTCCGAGGATCGCCACAGATACACCGCGTTGGAGGGAAACGGCGCTATGGGATGCGAGGAACTGATCGAGCGTCTGAGCCGCGCCTCGGACCGGATCGCGATACTGATGCGTACTGCCGACCAGGAGTGGCCGGATATTGAGCTGACGATGCCGCAGTTGCGCACCCTTGTGCTCCTGTCTCGCGGCCCGCAGCGGATGGGGGAGATCGCTGTCGCGCTCGGTATCAGCCTCCCCGCGACGACGAACATGGTCGTGCGTCTCGAAGCCAAAGGCCTCGTTGAGCGGATGCATGACCGGGGCGATCGGCGCGTCGTGCTGTGTAATCTCACGCCGGAAGGCCGCAGTCAGTCCGAGGCGCTCTGGAATGTGCACCGCCAGCGATTCGCCGCCATCGCCGACATCCTGACGCCCGGGGAGATGATCAAGGTCGTCGAGGCGATGGAGTTGCTGGCGGCGGCGCTCGACCGGCATCATGACTCCGTGCCCCCACCGGTGTCGCGAGCACGCAGCGACCGGGTTGCTATTGACGCGGACACCTCCGCCCTGTAGAATGATTCCATTGAAGTGAAGTATCGCGCATCGGCCCGGCTCGCGCGCTTTCAAAGACGACCTGCGGCATGATGTGCGTTCTCGTACCGGTTTGTATCCTGTGAGGAGCGTACCCGATGTCCACTGTTTCCGCCGATCGTCGTCAATCGTCCATCGGTTCGCCGCCGCCGGATGCCGACCCCGAAGCCACGGGGTACCTGTCGCACCAGCAGATTATCGTGGTGATGTTCGGCGTCATGGCGGGGATGCTCCTCGCCGCGCTCGACCAGGGCATCGTCGGCACCGCGCTCCCCCGGATCGTCAGCGACCTCGGCGGCCTGAGTAAGCTGTCGTGGGTCGTGACCGCCTATCTCCTCACCTCCACGGCGGTCACGCCGCTCTGGGGGAAAATCTCCGACCTCTACGGTCGTCGTGTCATCTTCCAGACGGCGATCGTCATCTTCCTGGTTGGGTCGGCGCTCTGCGGACTCAGCCAGAACATGCCGCAACTCATCTTCTTCCGCGCCATGCAGGGTATCGGCGGCGGCGGCCTGTTTTCGATTGCGCTTGCGATCATCGGCGACGTCATCCCGCCGCGCGAGCGGGGACGCTATCAGGGCTACTTCGGCGCGGTGTTCGGTGTCTCGAGCGTCGCGGGGCCGCTGCTCGGCGGCTGGTTCACCGACGGCCCCGGCTGGCGATGGATCTTCTACATCAATCTGCCGGTCGGCATCGCCGCGCTGGTGATCACTTCCATTGCGTTGAAGATGCCGGTGGTGCGCCGCGAGCACCGGATTGATTACCTCGGGGCGGCGATGATCGTGGCCGCAGTCTCCTCGCTACTGCTCTATCTCAACTGGGCGGGTGGGGCGTATGGCTGGACGGCGCCGGGGCCGCTGGCACTGATCGCCGCATTCGTGGCGCTCGCGGTGGCATTCGTCTTCATCGAGCTGCGGACGATCGAGCCGATCATTCCGATGCGGCTCTTCCGCAATCCCGTCTTCAGCGTCGGCAACATGTTCGGTTTCCTCGCGGGCGTGGCGATGTTCGGCGGGATCATCTTCCTGCCGCTCTATTTCCAGGCAGTGATGGGCATGTCGCCGACACGCTCGGGGCTGGCGATGCTGCCGATGATCCTCGGACTCCTTATCACCTCGATGGGATCGGGCCAACTCATCACGAAGACGGGGAAGTACAAGATCTTCCCGATCATCGGCTCAGCGGTGCTCATCCCCGCGCTCTTTCTGCTCGGGCGGTTGGGCGTTGATACGCCGTATTGGCGGGTGGCGCTCGACGCATTCCTGTTCGGCGCGGGACTGGGCTTCTCGATGCAGACGATCTCGACGGCGGTGCAGAACGCAGTGAGCTATCGCGACATCGGGACGGCGACGAGTTCGACGACCTTCTTCCGGCAGATCGGGGCATCAATTGGCGCGGCGATTTTCGGGGCAATTTTCACCAGCCGCCTCGCGCACCATCTCGCCGAGCAGTTGGCGGGCGCGCCCGGTGGCGCTCCGGCCGGCGGCGCGCCGATCAACGCAAACAACATTCAGGCGATCCAGCGGTTAGGCGAGCCGGTCAAACACATCGTGCTGACGGCATTCGCGGGCGCGCTCGATGATGTGTTCACGGCGTGCATACCGGCGATCATCATCGCATTGATTGTGGCGCTGTTCCTCAAGGAAGTACCGCTGCG
>JALYXG010000769.1 GCA_030947205.1 Chloroflexota bacterium | reverse complement strand
GTGACGCCGGGCGTCGTGCGGGCGATCAAGGCGGTGGACGCCGAACGGCTGGCGATTGGTACGCGGCTCGGCCTGACACTCGACCCGGTCGAGGAGGCGTACTGGCGGGCGGGGTTCGGGCCGCGCGGCGACCTGTGGGCGACAATCAACGGCAGCCGGATGCTCACGCAACTCCGCGCCCCCGGTTCGCTCGATACCCGCTGGCTACTCGAAGACATCCCGTACGGCATCGCGACGTGGGTCGCTCTCGGCACGCAATTTGATGTCCCGACCCCTGTCATGTCGGCGCTCACCGATCTCGGCACGGCAGTTACGGGCCAGGACCTTCGTGCCGCCACTCGCACTCCCGCCGACCTCGGCATCGCCCACCGCGATGACAATGCCCTGACGCAGTACCTCATCAACGGGAAGACGGATTGAGCGCAGAGCGCGCAGAGAACACAGAGGACACAGAGTGGAAGAAGAAATGATAATCGGACAGGGAGGATCGCTGGTATTATCGGTGTGACAGCCGATTTCCACTCATTCATCTCTTCTCTGCGTCCTCTGCGCACTCTGCGCTCGGTTCCCATTTCTTTGTCGCTGTTCATTTAGGGAGGTAACGAGATGAAGTATCGGACATTGGGCAAGACGGGCGAGCGGGTGAGCGCGATCGGGCTGGGCGGGGCGCATATCGCGCGGCCGCAGGACCCGGCGGAGACGACCCGGCTGATCCACACCGCGATTGACGCGGGATTGACGTTTATGGACAACTGCTGGGACTACCACGGCGGGCAGGCCGAAGTGAAGATGGGCCACGCTCTGCGCGGCGGCTACCGCGAGCGCGTTTTTTTGATGACCAAGATTGACGGTCAGTCGCGCGAGGCCGCCGCCGGGCAGATTGACCAGTGTCTCGAACGGTTGCAGACCGACCACATTGACCTGATCCAACTCCACGAGATGATCCGCATGGACGACCCGGAGCGCGTCTTCGCCCCGAACGGCGCGATCGAGGCGCTGGTCGAGGCGCGCGAGGCGGGCAAAATCCGCTACATCGGCTTCACCGGTCACAAGGACCCGCATATCCATCTGAAGATGCTCAATCAGGGGTTCGACTTCGACACCGTCCAGATGCCGCTCAATGTGATTGACTACCACCACAACAGTTTCCAGGCATTGGTGCTGCCCGTGCTCGTCGAGCGCAATATCGGCGTGCTCGGCATGAAGCCGCTCGCCTCGGGTCGCCTCCCGAAAGAAGGGACGATCACCGCAGAGGAATGCCTGCGCTACGCCCTTTCCCTACCGACGTCGGTCGTCATCACCGGGTGCGAGAATGCGCGCGACTTGGAGCAGGCGCTCCGCGTCGGCGACACCTTCAGCCCGTTCAGCCGCGCCGAGATGGACGAACTCCAGCAGCGCGCCACATCGGTGGATGGAGCCGAAGGCGGCATGATCGAAGGGTGGAAGACGACCGGCGATTTCGATGGCACCGTCAAGAACCCGCACTGGATGACGACAGCGAGCGTGACAGCGTAAGGACCTAACCCCCCTCTTGGCGATCAGCACTTTCGCGCGTACACTTCTGCGGCAAGAGGTCTGTTCGTACACGAGCCGAGGGTAAGAACCATATGGCGATGTATGACCGCTTTGCGCTTTCCCCCGAACCCGACGATGTTTCGATTCAGGATCGCGATTTGCTTGTCCGCATGTCCGCCTATCTCGACACCATCGAGATGCGCGTGCGGCAAGGGCAGGGGTGGTTGATCTTCAACGCGGACCGGGCACGGGCGGCGCGGATCGCGCAGTACGTCCTCGCCGGGCTGCGGTCGCACGCGCCACTGATCTCGCATTTCCTGATGACGTGGCGGGATTTCGCGCTCAATGCCTATATCACGGAGGTCGCCCTGCCGCGCGAGGAGCAGGAAGAGCCGCCCGCGCCGGAAAGCCGCCGCGATCAGGAGCAGCGCATCGCCCGCCGCGTCTCGCGCGAGGCGTACTGGCGCGCCCTCAATGTGGATGTCCTCATCCTGCCTGATCTCGCGCCCGCGCACGCGCATGAGATCACCTTTCTGGAGGGTATCCTCACCAGCCGCTATCGGTTGCACCTGCCGACGGTCGTGACAACGCCCTTGATGCCCGACTGCCTGAAGACGGCGGTGGACGCGGGAGACACCGAGGGCGGGGCGTGGGAGCAATTCTGGGGCCAGATGTACGAAACCAGCCTGATCGCGATGTGAACGTACCGGCGCTGCGTCCCCTCTACCTCGTGCGCCACTGCCGGGCGACCGGTCAAGCGCCGGGTGCGCTCCTGACCCCGGCGGGCGAAGCGCAAGCGGTCGCGCTCGCCGATCTACTCGCGCCACTCGGCATCACATCCATCGTTTCCAGCCCGTACGCCCGCGCGACGGCCTCCATCGCGCCGCTCGCTGCACGGCTCGGCATCCCGGTCGAGACCGATGATCGTCTCGTCGAGCGCGTCCTGAGTCCGGTACCGCTGCCGGAATGGCGCGCCCATCTCGCAACCAGTTTCGATGATCCCGATTACCATCTCGCGGGCGGCGAATCGAGCCGTGCCGCCGCCACACGCGGGATCGCGGCGCTCGGCGATGCACACAATCACCCCGGCGGCGCGACGGTGGTCGTCACACATGGCAATCTGCTGGCACTCCTGCTGCGGCACTTTGATGCCCGCGTCGGCTTCGGGACATGGGAAACTCTGTCGAACCCGGATGTATATCGCGTCGTCAAAGAACCCAATCAACCAATTGCGCGTCTTTGGACGTTAAACGAGTAGGGAGTTCGGAGTTCGGAGTTGGCAGTTCGGAGTTCGACGAGAATCTTACATCGAACTCCGAACTCACCGCACACTCCTTGCACTCGCTCGCGAATCGCGGTAGCGTATCTTCGCAGCACGGGTGCGGCGCGAACATGAATACAGGCGGACACGATGTATGATAGAGTGTCCCAGCACCCAACGGCACCGGCGATGTCCTCGTTTGGCGGTAGCAGACGGCGTATGGTGGCGGTCACGCACGCGCCCTCCCGCCGATATTCGATACGGTATCTGCCATGAACATTACCCGACCATCGGCGGCACAGACCGCTTTCTCTTGGAACACCCTTCTTCGGCAACGCCAGGGGGCCGCTGCGGCGCACGCCCTTCTGCTTGCGCTGCTCGGGTTGCTCCTCGCCGTGTCGGGCGTCGCGGCGGACGATTCGCCCTTCCTCACCGCACCGGGCGGGCAGTGGCAGCACGACGACACGACCTATTTCTCGATCAGTTACATCGCGCGCGATCCGGTCGCGCCGCAAGTGGACCTGTACAAGAAGATCGCCGACCCCGTCTACGAGATGGAAACCAATATCTTCGACGGCTCGCGGCTCGTGCCCCGGCCCGTGCCGATCTATTTGTACACGGATGTGTCGCAATTCACCGCCGCCGTGCCCGCCGCGCAGACGGATCAGAACCTCTACAGCGGCGTGGACAGCGGCGGCGTCTACATCTGCGTGCCGCGCATGAACGGCCTGAAAGCGCCCGAACTGACCCGTAACCTCCGCATGCTCCTCACCCAACAGATCGTCGCGATGATGGGCGGCGGCAACCTGCCCCCCGGCCTGCTGCGCGGCACGGCGCTCTACAGCGAAGCGCCCCCGGCGGATCTGTCCGCGTTTGTCGCCACGCTCGGCCAGCAGGCGAATGCCGACCGTCTCGCGGACTGGGCGACGCTCTTCAACACCCCTGACAATGCGCTCGTCGGGCAGCAGTACAGCGTCGTCGCCTTTCTGATTGACACCTACGGCTTCCGCCAGTACCGCGACTTCCTCGCGGCGCTCAACAAGCCGGAGGCGCGCAAAGACTGGCGGCAGGCGATGCAGATTGTCTACAAAAACGAGGGGGCTAGCGCCGCGACGACGCTCGAATCGAAATGGAAGGCGTACCTGCCGCAATTCCTCGGTGGCCTCTGGCAGCGAAACCAGTTCGTCTACTACGACATTGACGAGGCGACGCAACTCGTCGGCACGGGCCAGTACTCTCAGGCGGTGACGCTGCTGACGCCGGCAATCGGCTTCCTCCAGCAAACGGGCACGCCGAAACGCGCCGCCGACGCGCAGGCGCTGCTTTCCAAGGCGCGCGCCGGATCGGAGGCCGAGGCCCGCGTGCGCGACGCACAACAGGCGCTCGAAGCGAACGACTACCCGCGCACCAATGATCTTCTCAAACAGGCGTCTGACCTGTACAAAGCGGTGTTGGACGCCAAGCCGCCGCTCCTGCTCATCCAATACCAGCAGCGCGCGGCGCGCGGCGTGCAGGCGACGGATGACCTGGCGAAAGCGGAAACAGAGATCAACGGCTTGAATGTCATCCGCGCCCGGCAGAACGCAAACCGCGCCTACGGGACGTTCACGGAGTTCGGCAATGCCCCACTTGCCGACCGCGCGGAGTCGGTGATGGTGCGCGCGAACCAGCGCATTCGGATGGCGAGCGTCGCGGTGATCGGGACGGGGCTGGCGATCCTGCTCGGCGGCTTCGCCGCTATTGCCCTGCGGCGCGGACGACGGCAGCAGTTGCCCGCGCTCCCGCCGTTGGAGTAACGAGTACTGAGTACTGAGTACTGAGTAATCAGAAGCGAGAATTTCGTGGCGACTGAACAGCGCAGACTGCATATGCCAACTGGTTCGAGACAGCGGAAAGCATCAGGCGTGCGGCAGACACTACGAGATGACCGGCACTCACTCCTCACTCCTCACTCCTCACTCCTCACTCCTCGCGCTGTACGCGTTCTGTGGCGCGCGCTCTGGTTTCCCTTCTGGTTCGGCACGGATTTGCGGCCCCCGGCGCTGCCCCGGCGTGGAATGGGCGACAATCGCCTGACCGCCCTGCGGCGCGGGCTGGAGGCGACGCGGTTCGTCCAGTGGATGCTAGAGATTCAGGACCGCATCTGGCGGCAGCGGTTGCTGCTGATTGGGCTCCGGGCCTTTTGGCTCAGCGCACTCGTGGCGATCCTCGTCTGTCTCGGCGCGATCGCGAAGGGGACACAGCCCGCCACGGCGGCGATTGCCGTACCCGCCGGGCTGATCGCCGCACTCGCCTTTGTTTATGCCTGGTTGCAGCGGCCGACCCGCATGGGGATCGCGCGCTTCCTCGATCAGGGCTACGCACTGGACGCGACGCTCGCCACCAGCCTTGAACTGGCGCAGGGAGAAATGGACAGCCACCTCGCCCCCGCACTCCTCAATCACGCTGCCCGCACCGCCTACCGCATCGGCCGGACGAAGCGGCTGCGGCTACATCGCGTCACGCAGGAGAAGGTGATGGCGCTCGGTCTGGCGATCGTCACCCTCGGCGTCGTCCTGCTGCTCTTCCTTTCCACTACCCTCGACCGGCACACCTTCGCCCCCGTGCCGAAGTTGCCGGATGTCAAGCAGCAGCAACAGCAGAACGGCGCGGACGCGAACGGCAACCCGACGCCCCTCGCCGATCAGCAGTTGACGCCGGAGCAGTTGCAGCAACTCGCCGTGCAGTCCGCACAGTCGCAGCAAGACCTCCAGCGACTGGCCGACTCCCTGAACGATAACTCCGCGACCAAACAGGCGGCGCAGGACATCCAGAACGGCGACTACAAAGCCGCCGCGCAGGATTTGCAGCAGGTGGCGAGCAACCTCGATCAAGTGTCGCCCGACGCGCGGCAGAATATTTCCAACGATCTCCAGCAGGCGTCGAACCAGAACACCGCCGGCAACCAACCGCTCACCGATGCAGAAAAGAATGCCGCCCAGGCGTTGCAGCAGGGCAACGGCAACGACGCCTCGCAATCCGTCCGTAACCTCGCCAATCAGGTGCAGCAAACGGGCGGTCAGGTCCGCTCGCAGCAGGACCTTTCCAATGCGATCCAGGACGCGCAGCAGCGCGCGAACGGGAGCCAACCGGGGCAACAAGGTCAGCAGGACGCCAATGGCAAGCCGCAAAATGGCGACAGCCAGAGTTCGAGCGACCAGAACGGCCCCGGCGCGGGCCTCGGCCAGCCGGTTCCCTATCAGCCGGGCGACCCGACGCAGGTACAAAACCTCGGCAACGCGGGCAACCCGCTGCCGCTGACGGGCCAACCGGCCGGGCAATCGCAGCCCCTCCCCGGCGGCACGGGCAACCCGCAGAATCTCGGTAGTTCCCCCGGCGGCGGCAATAGCTCCCCGCAATCCGGCCAGCAAGGCACAGTGGATCAGGCAAGCCCGGACGCCAACCGCGTCGCGCGCGATCGCCGCGATGTCGTGCAGGGCTACTTCACGCCGCCAGGAACGAAGTGAGGACTAAGGACTGAGGACTAAGGACTAAGCGGGGATAGCAATCAACAATTAAGGGCAATTACAGGGGAAACGGTAGAATATATGGTAGCAACACGTGGAGATCGAAAACTTAGTCCTGAGTCCTTAGTCCTTAGTCCTCCTCTTCTGGATGAGGCGTTTCTGCGGCGGTTGGAGAAGCTGCAACTGCGGTCGCGCCGGTCGTTCACGCATGGGATCGCCGGGGAGCATCGCAGCATCCGCCGCGGTGCGTCGCCGGAGTTCGCGGACTACAAGCCCTACACACCGGGCGACGATTTCCGCCGCGTGGACTGGAACATCTACGCCCGGATGGGCGAGATGTTCGTGCGGCTGAGTGAAGTGAATATTGACCTCGCCGTGCATCTGCTTGTGGATCGCTCCCGTTCGATGGACTGGGGCGAACCGAACAAATTTCTGTACGCGAAGCGGGCGGCGGCGGCAATCGGCTATCTCGCCCTCGCCGGTTTCGACCGCGTCACCGTCGCGCCCTTCGTTGGGGAGCCGAGTCGGACGCTCGGCCCGCTGCAAGGGCGCTCGCGCGCGGCGGGGCTGTTCCAATTCCTCGCGGCGCTCCCGCCCGATGACGGCGCGACCGATCTCGCCCGCACCCTGCGCGCCTACGTGAACACGAGTCGGCGACCCGGCTACATGGTCCTCATCTCCGATCTGCTTTCGACGACGAGCATGGAGAGTGCCTTCGCCATCCTGATCGAGCGCGGGTGGCAGATCGTCATTCTCCACACACTCTCGCCGTGGGAACTTCACCCGACGCTCGACAGCGATGTCGAACTGGAGGATGCGGAGAGCGGCGAGCGCGTGCGCATCCGCCCGACCGCCGAAACATTCGCCGCTTACCAGCAGCGGTTTGATGCGTGGCTGGCGGAGGTCGAGAGGTACTGCAAGCGGTACAACATCACCTATGTGCGCGTCGCGACGGACATCCCGTTCGAGGACCTGGCGACACGCACGCTGATCGCGCAGGGGGTGCTGGAATGACGCTCCTCGCGCCACTCGCGCTACTCGGCCTCGTCGCGCTGCCGGTCATCTACGCCCTCTACATGCGTGAGGATGCGCCGGACACCTTCGCGGTGCCGACGCTCCGCTTCTGGTCCGAGGCGACGAGCGAGCGGGGCCGCCGCTTCCACCGCCGCCGCCCGCCAGTGACGTGGCTGATGCTCGCACAGATGTTGATCGCGCTCGTCCTCGTCGGCGCGCTCGCCCGACCGCTGCTCAATGTCGGCTTTCTGCGCCCCTCCGGTGGCGCGAAGCAGCTCTTTGTCGTCCTTAACGGCGGGTCGAGCATGGGCGCAACGGATATCGCCCCGACGCGCTTCGCAAAAGCGAAGGAGCGAGCCATAGCGCTCATCGGTGGCCTCGATGTAGACGAAACGGCGACGGTGATGGTGCTCGGTAGTGAAGTGCGCATCCTCGGGGCGGGCGACGGCGTCGAGCAGCTCGCCCTCAAAACAAAACTGGACGGCCTCGCGCTCCCCGGCGGGCACGCGGATTTTCAGGATGCGCTCGGCGTCCTCCGACCGCTCCTCAACCCGCAACAGCGCAACGAGGTCGTCGTACTCACCGACGGCAACCTGATCGGCCTCGGCGCGCTCAACCCGGACGAAAAAATCCCCGCCTCGGTCCGTGTCGAAAACGTCACACAGGGCGAGAATGCCGCCGCGACGGGCAATGTCGCGATCACCCAGGCTTCCACCCGCGTTTCGCAGCGCAACGCCGACGAGGAGGAGTTTTTCACGCGGATCGCGAACTACTCCGACGCACCGATGGCAGTCACACTCCGCCCCTCCTTTAACGACATCGCGAGCGCCGAAGAAAAAGTGACGATTGATCCCGGCCAGACGATCGAGCGCACCTACACAATGCCCAAAGGGGCGACCAAGGCGAAACTCGAAGCACGCACCCCGCAGCCGGACGCCTTTCCGGCGGACAATAGCGCGGAAGTCGTCGCGCGTGGCGGGCGAGGTTCCCGCGCGGTGCTCGTCACGACGCGGCCCGGCGCGGACACGCCGCTCGTCCGCGCACTGAAAGCCTCACCAAACATCAAATTGGAGGTTCACGACGCTGCGGAGAAGCCGGATCTCGCCGCACTTGGCGGTAGTTTCATTGTCCTCGACGGCGTCGCGCCCGACCTACAAAACCTCCCTGCCCGGACGCCGGTGCTCGTCGTCAATCCGCAGGCGGGCGGGCCGCTCCTCAATGTGACGGGCGTCTCCAACCTCGTCTCGCCGCCCC
>JALYXG010000762.1 GCA_030947205.1 Chloroflexota bacterium | reverse complement strand
AAGCCCTTCTCTACTTTGAAGGAGTTCCGGCCTACCTCGACGACCTTGCCGACTTTCTCGTCGTTCGCGTCGTAGACCTCGGCGCCCTTGGTGATCTCGTTCATATTGCTGCGCATGCTCATTGCTTACTCCTTGTGATCGTACTCGTGTTCAACATCATCTCCACCGGTTCCGCTTGACTCGTCCAGCACCCCTTCCTACTACTACCGCGCGACATTCGCCGCGATGTGGGTCCGATCCGCGAGTGCGCCGCTCTCGATCTCCGGATACATCCGGCGAACCGTCGTCTCCACCGTCTGCGTCGCCGAGACCGTACGCTTCGTCACAACCAACTCGTGGACGAGTACGCGCCGTTTGACAACGACTGCCTCCTCGATCACGATCGGGATGATGTGGCGGTCACCTTCCTGGCGCGGTACGACGACCTCGCCGTCCGCCAATATCCGGCCGATGTCCACCTGCTCGACCATCAATTCCTCGCGCTCGGTCTGCTCGGTGAATGTCCGTGGCACATCCTCGCTGCGCAGCCGGATCATTACCGATCCAGCATCGCGCCAGACCGCCTCGGCGGCGATCGCCTCCTCGATGATCGGCACCGTGACGGTATCGCGGTCCATGACCATCGCGTCAGGCCGACTGCTTGTCCGCGATCCTTCCTCCGCCGCGAACTGGACCATCACCCGATCGCCGGCAGCGCTGCATGCGGAGAGCGGCACTATCGTCTCCCCGTCGCCGTCCCAGGCAACGCGGATCGCGCCTTCCGCACCGGGAGTCGCGGCAATTACGTCCACGACCCTACCCGTCCACGCGGTGTTCGAGACCACCATCATCCCGGCGCGGGGTGATGGCTGGCGCGTCGCCGCGCCGCCCCTGCGTTCGTCCATCTAATCCTTCTTTACCTTGTCCTTGAGGTCCTCGACAGCGCCCTTCACCGCGCCGACGACGCCCTGCCCCTTGCCCTTCGCCTCGTCCGCCTTACCCTCGGCGACCATGTTCGGGTCGTTGGTCTCCTGACCGATCCCCTGTTTCGCGTCGCCCTTGGCCTCGTTGACTTTGCCCTTGAGTTTGTCGCCCAATCCGCTCATGATCTGCACCTCATTCGTGCCGCTCCGGGGGCAAACCCGGAGCGGATCAATGGTCGCGCGGGTCCGTACTACGTCGCGCCTAGCGGTTCGGCTTCTCGCTGATCTTCTCGTCCACGAGGTTGCCCTGCGCGTCGTACTGGCGCTTGTCAGTGACCGTCTTGCCACCGTCCGTGTTGCCTTGCCCGGCCATGCCGCGCTCGCCCTGGACATGGACGCGCGGGTTCTTCGGGTCCTCGACATGTACCTCTTCACGGCGCACCGTATCCGTTACGCGCTGCGTCTCCTGCGTCACTTCCTTGCGGACCTGGACTTCGCCTGTCACCCGCGCTTCTTTCGATGTAACGACTTCCTGCGCGCGCAGCGGCACCTCGATGTCCCGGTCCATCATCTTCATCTCTTCCGCCGTCGCCGGACGGCGATTGACGGCGGTCTCGGTGATGCGGACTTCCTCGTGCTCCACCGGTACGTCAATCGTCTTCTGCTCCTCGACCACGCGCTTGCTGAGGCGGAACTTGCCAGCCTCGGTCTCGCGCACGCCCGCCTTGAGCCGTTCCTCGACTACAGGGACGGTGATGTTTTCGCCGTCACGCGCCGTTTGCTCGCGTCGTCCACCCTGCTCGCGCATCGGCTGCTGTCGGGTTTCCGCAGGCATGTCACGGGCGGTACGCGTATCGCCAATCACCGCCGAATCGCGCGACGCGTGTTCGAGGGTTGCCGCGCCCGGTACACCCGCCACCGGTGTATCCGCGATCGCGTTCTCGTCCACTTCGTGGTACATCGCGCGATCGAACATCCCCCGATTACCCATCGTGGCGGTTGTTTCGCGCATCATCAGGGTCCCCGGCTCGTACCGTTCGATACTGGCAAGCGGCACAAGGATCTCCTCGCCGCCGTGCTGCTCCACAACTAGATCGGTAACCTGGCGGCTCGGCCCATCCACGATCACATGCTTGACGCGCCCGATCTCGCTCCCGTCCGGGGCGACGACCCGCTCATTACGATCAATTTCCATCTCAGCCATGTATCTGTTCTCCTATTCTTTCCTCGCTCGCCATTAGGAAGGCGGGCAGTCCGTACGGTTAGGTTCGCGGAGTATTCGTCCGGTCACGCTCGAGCACAAAGGCGTCCTTCTTGCGGCGACCGAGCAGCCACAGGATCAGCCCGATGATGAGCAACGCGATCAAGAGCGGGATCAACCACTTCAAGAAGCCGGCGCTGCCGCTCTTCGCGACACTGGTCGTCTCGACCTTCGCGACCGTGTTGTCGGGGTTCGAGGTCACGTTGACCTGATCGCCGACCTTGAGGTCGCTAACCGCCGCCGCCTTGCCATCGCGCACGATTGTGGTGTTGGCGGTGGTGTTGACCTGGCGATCCTGCCCATTCGAATTGACCGTCAGCGGGCTGGTCTTGGAGATTTTGCCCGTGAACGGTGCGCTTCCCGTCACCGGCGCGGCGGTCGGCGTCTGCGCCGCTACCGCGACACCGCCAACCACAAGAAGCATCGTCATTGCGCAGGAGAAAACTATCCTGCGCACCCAGAGTGTGTGCATAACCATCCCTGTTCTTTCTGCAGGAGAAGCCCTGCGGTACGTGCCTCAAGAACGAATCACACCAACTCGTTCGTGACTGATTCACGCTGGTTGCTTAGGCAAGACTGATGCCATCATTGAGATTTTCACAAAAAGATACTGGAGGTATGAAAAGTTCTATGGAATATGCCGGGTACCTCCACCGCCACCGCGCACGGGCCTCCCGCCCACTCCGTGACCCGCTTTCTCTTGATGCGACGTATCCGCGCTCATCGCAGGCCCGAAGCGTCGGCACTCGGATTGCTATGCGATGCGCGAGAGGACGCCAACGACACACGGAGAAAGGACGACGATGAGTTTCCTGAACGGCCTGAGCGGAGATTTCCTCAAGCGGCTTTCCGGCGGGAACATGGACCCCGCGCAGCCCAACGATCAGCAAGACATGGGACAGCTGATGGGCGGTGTGTCCCCGGACGCCTTCCAGCAGCACACCGCCAACGCCCTCTCGCAGGTCGACCCACAGGAATACCAGAATCACATCACCCCCGGCGTCGGTGGCACGAACCCGCTCGGCGGGCTGGGTAAGGGGCTGCTCGGCTCACTCGCCGGCAGTCTCGTCGGCAACCTGCTCGGCGGGCAGATGGGCGGGGGCATGGGCAGCCTCGCCGGTTCCTTGGCGGGGAGCATGGCGGGCGGGCAGATGGCGCAAGGCGGCATCGGCGGCTTGGCGAACATGCTCGGTCTCAACCACAGCGACCCGCAACAGATGGACGAGCAGGACGTGGCGAAGATCGCGGCGCATGCCCAGCAGAACAACCCCGGCGCGCTGGCGGTGACGGCGGCACAGTATCAGAACCAGCCGAACGTCCTGCAGAGCCTGCTGGGGAACAAGGCGCTGCTGCTC
>JALYXG010000759.1 GCA_030947205.1 Chloroflexota bacterium | reverse complement strand
CGATCACCGCGATGACGAGGAACGCGCCGACAATCACCACGCCAGCCATCGCCAGCTTCTGCCGCCGCAACGCGGACCACGCCCGCCGCCGCCGTCGCGGCTCCGGTACCGCCTGCAACGGCAGCGCGACCGCCCCCTCACTCTGCACAGCCAACCTCCCGGACCAAATACGAAACCGATTGAACCGCAGAGACGCAGAGGACGCAGAGAGGGAAGAGGAGAAAAGGAAAGATATTTGGTATGAGATGAAAATCATTCACAATACTTGTTCCTTTCTTTGCATCACTCTGCGTCCTCTGTGTTCTCTACGTCTTTGCGGTTCTCTCCGGCTTCGATCAGCTTACGCGGATGCGCGGGTCAATGATGGCATACAGGACGTCCACGACGAGGCTGATGAGGACGGAAACGACGGCGATCACGAGCACCGTGCCCTGGACGATAGCGTAATCGCGGTTCTGGATCGCGTCGAGCGTCAGGCGGCCAATGCCGGGCAGCGCGAAGATTTGCTCGATGATAAAAACGCCGCCTAAGAGCCGCGCGATCTGGATGCCGAGCACGGTGATGATCGGGATCAAGGCGTTGCGCAGTACATGGCGATTGAGAACGATCGCCTCCCGCAGCCCCTTCGCCCGCGCGACCCGCACATGATCCTGCCCGAGCATTTCCAGCACCGCCGAGCGCGTTTGGCGCATAATCACCGTCGCCAGCGGCGCGCCGAGGGCGATGGCGGGCAGCACCATATGCTTGATGTTGCTCCCGGCGTCCTGAGTGAACGGGACGTATTGGATCGGCGGAAGCCAGTGGAGTTTGAGCGAGAAGATCAGGACGAGCAGTGTCGCCAGCCAGAAGTTCGGCATCGAAACGCCGACCAGCGTCGTCAGCGTGGCGAGGTAATCCATCCAACTATTGCGGCGCACAGCGGCGACGATGCCGAAGAGCATCGCCGGGATGCTTCCAAAAATCGCCGCCAGCAGCGTCAACTCAAAGGTTACGGGCATCCGCAGGCGCAGTTCCGTGGTGATCGAGCGTCCGCTACGGAGCGACGTGCCGAGATCGCCATGCACGACGTGTTCCGCCCACTTGAGGTACTGCACGGGCAGCGACGCATCCAACCCATACTCATGGAGCAACTGTGCCTTCTGCTCGACGGTCATCCGTTGATCTACGCCGATCAGCAGTTCAAGCGCATTTCCTGGCAGGAGATGGATAAGCAGAAATGTGACGATAGACACGCCGATCAGCAATGGCACGAGCAGCGCCAACCGCCGCGCGATGTACCTCCCCATAGGTCGCTGCGCTCCTTAGCAGGCAGCAAGCGGCGGGAAGCAGGCAGCGATCCTCCGTACTGCCCGCTGCCGACTGCCTGCTGCCCGCTCCCTACTTATCCAGCCACGTATCCTTCAGCGCGATGTTCGTGCCGGTGGCGATGTGGGTGTACCCCTTCACGTAGGATTTCATCGCCTCGTACTGGCTGCCGACGTAGAGCATCACCCACGGGTTGTCCGTCAGCAGGATCTGCTGCAACTGCGCATAGACTTTCTTGCGATCATCCTGCTTGGTCGAGGCGACGCCGTCCGCGACCAGTTTGTCGAAGTCCGGGTTGCTGTAGCCTGAGTTGTTCGAGGCGAGGCCGGTGCCGAAGTTACCGAGCATGATCTCGTTCGGGTCCGTGTACCCGCTTGTGCCGCTGACGAGCATCTCATAGTTTTTCGCGTTGTTGTCAGCGATGAAGGTGCCATTGTCTTGCGGCAGCACGTCGGCGGTGATGCCGATCTGCTTCAGTTGGTCCTGCACCGCGAGCGCGGCGTTCGAGAGGAACGGATACGAGGACCACGTCTTGATCGTCGTCTTGAAACCGCTCGCGAACCCGGCATCGGCGAGCATCGCCTTCGCGGCCTTGATGTCCTGCGGCGGCACTTTCGTGTCGAGCGTCGCCCAGTAGCCGGGCGGGAAGACGGTCAAGGTCGGGATCGCCAGTCCGTAGAAGGCCGCGTCAACGATTGATGGTCGGTCCATCGCCAGCGAGATCGCTTGCCGCACCTTCGGGTTCGCCCACGGCTTGTCCTTCTGCGTCAGGTTAAAGCCGAGATAGCGGATGTTCGTGTTCTGATCGCCCGCAATCGCCAGGCTCTTGTCTGCCTTCAGCTGCGGGATGTCTTTCGCGGGGGCGTACTCGACGAAATCCACGGTGCCGGTGCGAACGGCCGTGCTGCGTGCAGTGTCGTCCGGCACCGGCACGAACTCGATGCCGTCCAGATATGGCTTGCCAGTCTCGTAGTAGTTCGGGTTGCGCTCCAACGTCAGTTTGGTGTTCGGTGTGTA
>JALYXG010000744.1 GCA_030947205.1 Chloroflexota bacterium | reverse complement strand
ACATCTTCCGGCGTCAGGATGTCCCCGAGCAGCAATTCCCGCATCCCGATCCACGATGCGACCGGCGCGCTGCCTTCGAGTCCCATCAGCAGGCTGCCGGTCACGTAGCGGCGGGCGCGCTCGAATTCGGTCTGCGTCACCGGTTCTGTCCGCAGGCGGACGAGTTCATCGAGAATCGCGCTGACCGTCTGCTCGGCGCGGTCGGGATCCACACCCGCGTAGATCGTCCCCCACCCGACATCCGCGAGCGTCGGGAAATATGATCCGACATTGTAGGCGAGGCCGAGATCTTCGCGGATGCGCAGAAAGAGGCGACTGCTCATCGTGCCGCCGAGGATGATGTGCAGCAGATACTGCGCGTATTTGCGCGGGTCCGAGTAGGAAATCGCCTGCACCGCGAGGCTGAGATTCGCCTGTTCGATCTCTCGACCGACGAGCGCGACGCGCGGCTTCGTCTGTGCCGACGGTATGAACGGCGCTTCGGGCGGCAAGGTTCCCCTGGCAAGGTCACCGAAGGAGGCGTGCGCGAGCGCGACGACTTCCTCGTGCGTGACTTTGCCCGCCGCCGAGATCACCAACCGCTCCGCCGCATAGCGCGTCGCCTGAAACGTGGTCAGGTCGTCGCGACTGAGACAGGCGACGGTCTGCTCGGAACCGGCAATCGGGCGGCCAACTGGGGCGCCATCCCAGACGAGTTGGTCAATCAACTCGCCGACGACTTCATCCGGGATGTCATTGATGCCGCGAATTTCCTCCGTGATGACCTCGCGCTCCTTCTCGACATCCTCCTCGCGGAAGAGCGAGCCGCGCAGCATGTCGGCCAGCACGTCGAAGCCGATCTGGAGCGCATCGTATGGCACGCGGACGGAATAGGAAGTCGTTTCGCGGCTCGTGCCGGCGTCTATGTTGCCGCCAAGTCCTTCGATCTCCTCGGTAATCGCGCTCGATTGCGGGCGGCGCGCGGTCCCTTTGAACACCATGTGCTCGATAAAGTGCGCGATGCCGGCCAGTTCATCCGTCTCGTCTCGCGAGCCAACGCGATAGTTGACATGCAACGTCGCGGAGCGCACATGCTCCATGCTACTCGTGACGACGCGGACGCCGTTCGGGAGCGTCGTCTTCCGGTACATCGGTTGGCTGCTCAATGGAGCTCCTCAAGATAGGTGCGAACGAGGCGGAGCGCCGCCTCAGCGGATGCCGTGATATTTTCCAGCCGGTCGCCGGCCCAGAGGTAGCGTCGGCATCGCTCCACCCCATCAGCGGCGAGGGCGACATAGACGAGGCCGACGGGTTTTGTCGGTGTCGCGCCGCTCGGCCCGGCAATCCCGGTCGTGGCGATGCCGATGTCCGTCCCGATCTTCCGTCGCACGCCGCGCGCCATCGCGAGCGCGACATCCACGCTCACCGCGCCGTACCGTTCGAGCATCAGATCGGGTACGCCGAGCAGCCGGTGCTTCGCCTCATTGGAGTACGAGACGATGCCACCAAGGAAGTACGCACTGCTGCCACCGACGCCGACGATCCGCGCCGCGACGAGGCCGCCCGTGCAGGACTCGGCGGTAGCAATCGTGCATCCACGACGAGCCAGGAGCGCGCCGACACCCGCGTCAATCGCATCGCTTTCGGGCTGCTCGTCAATTGTTCCGGCGGTATGCCCATACAAAGCGCGAATCGTATCCATGACGGCAGAGTATAGCATCCCGGCGCGCGGGGTGCGGAAGGGACCTAACCCCCAAATGTCAATCATGTGCAAATATTGTCATGCTGGCGGTTGTCGAGTATGCTCCGCAAAGGTGGGGAACAATTGTTCCAGTGCGGCCAGGTTTCCACGGAAAGGATACTGGATTGATCCGTGTTCGCCTCCGAAGCACGGCGTTCATTATGTTCGTGCTCGTTTTCGGCATGCTTTTTCCCGCCGTTGCCCTGGCGGACGTAGCGATGCCATCTCCCAACGTCCTTGGGGCGCTCGATCCGTTCGCGCGCGATCATGTGCCGGGGTCGCTACTCGTCGCGCTCAATGACACGACCGCACACCGGGTGCAACTGAGCGACGCCGACACACTCGTCCACCTCCAAGCGGCGCAGAGTTACGAGGAGCGCACCAGCCCAACCGAGGAGCGCGAAACGTACGCCCGCCTGCTCGCCGATCCGCGCGTCGCGTCGGTCGAACCGGATTACCGCATGCACGCCATGCTGGTGCCGAACGATCCCTTTTATGCACGCGAATACTGGACCCGTAGCGTCAACCTCGAACCCGCGTGGGACATCACTACCGGCTCGCCGAATGTGATCATCGGCATCGTGGATGCTGGCGTGTACGCCGATCATCCCGATCTGAAGGGGCGATTGCTGCCTGGCTACAACTTCGTCGCCAATAACACCAGCCCGACCGACGATTCGCCGTCGCAGCACGGGACGATTGTCAGTGTGCTCGCCGCCGGGCGCGGGAACGACGGCGTCGGCGAAGCGGGCGTGGCGTGGGATGCCAAAATCCTCCCCATCAAGGTAATCAACAGCGAGGGCGACGGCAACAGCAGCGCGGTCGCCAATGGCATCCATTGGGCGACTGATCATGGCGCGACCGTGATCAATCTCAGCCTCGGCGGGCCGGACTTCTCGCAATCGGTGGCGCGCGAGATCGGCTATGCGCGGTCAAAGAATGTCACGGTCGTCGCGGCGGCGGGCAACCAACCGACGGAGCGCGACTACCCCGCCGACGACCGGAATGTCATCACTGTCGGCGCCTCCGACGAGAACAACAACCCGGCGGATTTCACTTCGGTCGTCAACAAGGTGGACCTCGCCGCACCCGGCTCCAAGATCGCCGCCTATTTGCCGGAAAAGAGCGCCGACCTGTACGTCACTTCCGGCACGTCGTTTTCCGCGCCGATTGTCACGGGCATCGTCGCCCTGATGCAGAGCGTGAAGCCCGGCCTCCGGCAGGAAGACGCGCTCACCATCCTCAAGAACACCGCGCGCGACATCGGCACGCCAGGCCCCGACCCGCAATCCGGCGCGGGCCTCGTTGATGCGGCAAAGGCAGTCAAAGCGGCGCAAGGGATGTCCTCTCTCGCGCAGCAATCGGGTCCATCACCCTATGCGGGCACGTACAATCAGTACGACGGTCCCGTTCTGTCCGGCGCGGTAAAACGCGGCTTCATCTGGGGGCCGCAGGTGAATAGCGCGCGCACCGAACCCTACGCCGACGCGCCCGGCGCCCAGCGGCAGGTCTGGTATTTCGACAAGGGGCGGCTTGAACTGAATAGCCCACAATCCGGGCAGATCACGAGTGGGCTGCTCGTCAATGAACTCGTTACCGGGCAAGTGCAGACGGGTGACGCGGCCCGCGAAAACCGTTCGCCCGCGCAGGTCGCCATCGCCGGCGACGCCGGTATACCTGGCGCGATCACCTACGCGACAATGAACGGCGTGCGCGCCATCCCGCCGCGCCCAGCCGGCAGCCCGATCACCGACCAACTACAACCGGATGGCACGGTCCGACCGACAACGAGTGGCGACGCGACCGGCATCACGACCGCAGCCTTCATCAAGGAAACCAACCACTCTGTCGCGTCGGTCTTCTGGCAGTATCTGAACAGCACCGGTGTAACGATCCAGAATGGGCAATCCGTCAACGGCCCACTCTTCGACCCGACGTTCTTCGTCGTCGGCCTGCCGATCACCGAGGCGTACTGGACAACCGCGACGGTTGGCGGCGTCCCAAAAACCGTGCTCGTGCAAGCCTTCGAGCGGCGCGTCCTCACCTACACGCCGAGCAACTCCGACCCTTTCAAGGTCGAGATGGGCAACGTCGGTCAGCATTATGTGGCGTGGCGATATGGAGGGCAGTAACGAGTGCTGAGTGCTGAGAGGATCAGATCGCACTCAGTACTCGTTACTCCGGAATCTCCAGACGCAGGCCGTCGTAGGCGAAGTGGATGCCGGGCGGGAGTTTGGCATCGTCCTCGGCGTGGAGGACATCGTCGCTCATGTGCGTCAAATAGGCGCGTTTCGGTCGCACGTCCGCGAGCACATCGAGCGCTTCGGCGATGCTCAAGTGGACAGGATGCGGGCGCTCGCGAAGCGCGTTGAGGACGAGTAGGTCGAGGTCGCGCAACTGATCGCGCGCGTCGTCCGGCACCCGTGCGGCGTCCGTGACATACGCAAAGCGCCCGAACCGGAAGCCGAGGACGGTCGTGCGCCCGTGCGGGACGCAAACGGGCACGATTTCGTGGCCGTTGATCGCGAAGGGGCCAGTAATGCGACGCAGGGTGAGGGCGGGCTTTCCACCAAAGAACGGCAGCGGCGGCTCGTCGAAAATGTAGGAGAATCGCTGGTGGAACGCCGCCTCCACCGCCGCATCGGCGTAGACCGGGATCACTTCCTGCTGGAGGGAATTGAAGGCGCGCATGTCGTCCAACCCGGCGGTGTGATCGGCATGGGCGTGGGTGAAGAGCACGGCGTCCACATGCGTCATCCCGGCCGCGAGCGCCTGCAATCGCAACTCCGGTGAGGTATCAATCAGGAGATCCGTACCATCCGCGAACCGAATCCAGACCGAGCAGCGGGTACGGCGATCACGAGGATCATCCGACTCGCTCGCCCGGCTGGTCCGTCCGATCATCGGGACGCCCGTGGACGTCCCGGTACCAAGAAACGTCAGCGTTGCCACGGAGATACCGAAGCAATGAGTGATGAGCAATGAGCAATGAGTGGGGAGATTGCTCCATCATTGCTCATTGCTCGTTGCTCATTGCTCACTAGTCCGCCGCGACACTGGCCGAGCCACCGATCACTTCTTCGAGCCGCTTGAGGGCGCGCGCGAGATCGGCCTGCTCCTGGGCGTTGAGGCCACCAATGATCCGTGTCAGTTCTTCGTCGCTGCGGTGGCGCAGGCGCTCCATCAACTGCTCGCCCTTGGGCGTCAGCACATTCAGGACGACGCGGCGATCCGAGGGATCGTCTTCGCGCTTGACAAGGTCCTGCCGGACGAGCCGGTCCACGATGCCGGTGATCGTCGGCGTCGAGACATTCAAATGGCGCGCGAGGACGCCAACGCGGAGCGCGCCGTTTTCGCGCAGCAACATGAGCACTTTCATCTGCGGCATGGTAACATCGAGGTCCATCCATGCGCCGCTCGCGTCCCCCGTTACACGCGTGATGACCGATCGGAGTGATTGAACGATTTCCTGGGATTTCGTCGTTGATCGCGCTGCCATTGGTCAAACTCCTTCATTCTACCGATCCACTTCCCCATAATGGCACTGAAGATGACATAAGACACTACAGCAAAACAAATGTTCAACGAGACAAGAGTACCACACGCATCTTCAGCAACTACGCACGTAGATTGTTATACCATACGAAAAACACACACGCAATAGATGGAATCGCATCGAACACGCGAGACGCGTGATGCAGATTGCTTTGATGCCCGTACGCTCATCGCGACTGCGTGGAGTACCGACTGATGCAGGAAAGCGCCGACCGATCATTTTGTCCGGAGGATCGGGCACACACGTTGACGCGCCCCAAAACGGTGCTACCCTACCGGAAGAATCTCCCAGGATTGATGAATTGTACCAAGAATTGCGGCGATGGCGAGTGATGCGAAGCGATGAACGACAGCACAGCGGTGAATCGAGCGGGAACGGCGAGCGGCGCTGGCTGACGATTCGTGATGCCTGCGTGCTGCTCGGCGTGGATCAGTCCACCCTGCGGCGGTGGAGCGACGCGGGCAAAGTGCCGGTCTTCCTCACGCCCGGTGGTCACCGGCGCTACGCCGAGGAGGATATCGTCGCGCTCGCCAAGGGAACGGCCCGGCCACGCCGCCGGATCAGCAAGCAGGCCCTCACCGAGGCGTCCCTGTCGCAATACGAGCACGATCACTACGTCACGGACGTCCGCCAGCGCCCGTGGTACGGAGAGTTCGATGCGGCGGCGCTCGCGGAGCATCGGCGGCGCGGTCTGGCGATGGTGGACCTCGCTGTCCGCTATGTGTCGGGCCGCGCGGATCGGGCGGAGATCCTCGCCGAAGCGTGCGGGATCGCCCGTGAATATGGTCGGGATAGTGCGCAGCACGGCTTCGGCATCAGCGACGCCGTGCAGATTTACCTCCGGGCGCGCACGCCGATCATCCAGGGCGTCATACAATTCCTCGATCAGGGCGCGATCTCGTCCGCACGCGCCGGGCGCATCTTCACCGATGTCGTCGAGTTCATGGATCGCACGATGAGCGCGATGATGCAGCAATATGAGCGCGACCTGCTCGTGCTGCACCGCGACGCCCTCGACACCTCGGAATCGTAGGAACACCGGAGCGATTTCCGGTGGAGCAGAGCGTTAATTTGCGATGCGATGGTATGCGACGTATCTCGCGTTGAAACGATGAAGGGCATGAAGACAGACGAACAAATCGCATGGGAAGCCAAACGAGACCTGTTCAACCGGATCGAGGACGCTGCGTTCCAGCACGACAACCGACCCGATTGATGGGGCCTATCTGCTGATG
>JALYXG010000739.1 GCA_030947205.1 Chloroflexota bacterium | reverse complement strand
AAGATTTCCTCGGCGCGCGCCGCACCGGGATGGGCACGATCTGCTTTCGGCGCCCGGATGGGGTGTATGCCCATCACGCGCCACCCACCGCCGACCATGCAGCCGACTTCGTCGTGGATTCGGTCGCCGCGCTCCACGCGCTCTTGCTGCATGGTCGGTCGCCTGAGACCGAGAACGAGACGTGGCCTGCCTTGATGCAATAGCGCGATCAATCGGGACATTGCCTGATCTTGTTCCATGTCTGCGGCTGAATAGATGGCTGCACGATGTGGCCCGCTCCCCAAACGCAGATTAGCAATTGCGATGCTCATATTTGCATATAAAAACCTTCTGGCATGTGCCTTGCTGGTTCACTCGGCACTGATCGAATTGTTGACAATTCCTTATGCACACAATGTGTCCGTACGGTGCGACACTAGACAAGATTTGCACAGCAATGTATGATGATAACGCAGGGAGATTTCGGCGCTGACGAGGAGCGAAAAATGGTACAAACGATGCTTGCGATGCCAACGACACCGAAACGGATCGTTCGCGAGACCGTTTCCGATCTCGTGCCCGGTGAGTACGCGTTTGTTCCGCCCTCCGCGTTGTTGATGACGGCCACTCGGCTCTGTCACATCCAGACGGATGTTGCCGTCCGACACGCCCCGGACACGACAGCAAGCATGCAGATAACACGCACCGCCGCCGGATACATCGCAGACGTGACCTATTGCCACTATCAATGGACGCCGACCGACACGACGGACTCTTCGACGCACGCGCCCGTCGTCCATGTCGTCTTCGGCGACGAGTTTTTGCAGTAGCCGCTCCGCTATCGCCACAACCACAACAGCCAGGCGTGGCACGCTTTACCCCCGCCGACGACTGGGGAACCTCACTCCCCGCCTCTCTCCATCGCAGGAGCCGGGTCGTCACTCTCATCGCCATCGCCACCCATGCCGCCCAGAGAGTTCCTGTCCCACGTTGTGCAGGTTCATCGCATCGTGCTTGCGCAGAACGATTCGCTCGACCTTGCACTTCCCTGTCTCACCTCACTACTCCACCGTTCCCCATACACCCACCGAACGTTACGAATGCTGCGATGCGTCCCCTTCCCGCCGGGAATAACTCGGCCATCCGTGTGTTGAAAAGAGTGCGGGGATAGACAAACCCTGCGGGGACTCATTCACGAACCGCATATTGACACGAGATAGTTTTTAGTAACGTAGCATATTTCTTCCCTTCCCTCCTCCTTCCCGGTCCGGTGTCACCCGCACCGGACCAACAGAGACCGGCGACCGCAAGGTTGCCGGTCTTTGTTATGCTGTAGCGGTGCGGGATGGTGGTACCGATAGAGGCAGGGCATGGCGCAGGGGACGGAAGCGCCGGGAACAACTGAACCGCCGCGATCCGAGGTGTTCGAGCCGGTCGAACAGCCGCGCCTCAATCTGCACGAAATCCGGCGAATTATCCGACGACCGGGGTTGCGGAACATCTGGTGCGCGCAAGCCGTCTCGCAGCTCGGCGACGGGATGTTCACGACGGCAATTGCCCTCGCCGTCCTCAACCGCACGAACTCCGGCACCGCGCTCTCGCTGACGGTGATCGCGCAGTTCCTGCCCTTCCTTTTCCTCGGTATCGTCGCGGGCGCGCTGGTGGATCGCTGGGAGCGGCGGCTGACGATGGTCGTCTCGGACATTGCGCGGGGCGTCGTCGTGCTGCTCATCCCACTCCTCGATTGGCTCGGCGTCCTGCATCCGTCGAGTTACGCAATTGTCGCCTTTCTGCTGACGACCGCCGGGCTGTTTTTCGACCCCGCTAAGAACGCGATGATCCCGACGCTCGTTTCGCGCGCATCGCTTGCCCGCACGAACGCGCTGCTCGAATCCACACGGCAGGTTTTGTTCGTCGCCGGGCCGGCAGTCGGCGGCCTGCTAATCGCTGTTGTCGGGATTGAGGGCGTCTTCATCGCGGATGGCGCGACCTTCTTTGTGTCCGCGCTGATCCTGGCGGGCGTGCCGCGCACGCGGGCGGAGGATGCGCCAATCCCGGAAGGGGAGGACGACACGGGCGGCGAAGGGCTGGGAACGGCGATCCGGCGGGGCTTCGACTATATCCGTACGAACCGGCTACTGCGGCTGATCATCGGCGTCGGCTCGGCGCTTAATTTCTTCCTGTCGCCACTGCCGATCCTCATCCCGCTCTTTTTCACGCAGGTGCTCCATACCGGTGCCTCCGCCTTCGGGGCGGCGATCTCGATCATCTTCGTCGGCTTCCTGATCGGCGCGGTGCTCGTCGGCGCATTCGGGCCGCGCGTTGGCAAGGGGTGGCTGACCGTCTTCGGCGTCCTGCTGGCGGGTGTGGCGACGGGGTTGTTTTCGCTTGGGCCGCCGGTGATCGTCGTCCTCGGGCTGGCGCTGCTCGGCGGCGTGGCGATCGGCGCGCTCAATGTGTGCGAGTCTACCGTCATCCAGGAGAATGCGCCGGACGCGATGCGCGGTCGCGTCTTCGCCGTCTACGAGAGCGTGTCGCAGGGCGGGCGGGCGATTGCCGTCGCCCTTTCCGGTGTGCTGGCGGACCTGATCGGTGTCTCGTGGCTCTTCCTCGCGGTCGGCGTGCTCGTGCTCATCTGCGGCGGCGCGCTCGCCCTCAGCCCGACGATCCGCGCGGCGAAATGAGGGAGCGGGGGTAGGTCGGTGACGCGAAGCATCCCCACGCGAGAATGAATAAATCCCGTGCTATCATGCATACTATACACATCATGCACGTCCACATAAGTGGGTTCAATCAATGGTGATCGCTTTCTGCACGCAGAGAGACACCGAAAGGCAGGGATCGTCCATGCAAACCGCACCGCTCCCGCATGATCGTTCGAGATCGCCCCTCAGCACGCAGAGCGCCGCCGCCGCCGAGGCCTATCGCGAGGGCATCGCGCGGTGGCGTGCCTACGATCTCGGTGCGATGGACTGCATCAACCGGGCGATCGCCCACGATGAGGGCTTCGCGCTCGCCTACGTGGTGCGGGCATTCCTCAACCACGCGCAAGGGGCAATGGACGCGGCGAAGGCCGACACTGCGTACGCTCAGATGCTCGCCGCGAGCGCCACGCGCGCGGAGCGGGGTGCAATCGCGTGCATCGCGACGATCATCGCGGGGGAGAACGACCGCGCGCTCGCGATGCTCCGCGCGCAACTGACGGAGTTCCCGCAGGATGATCTGTCCGTGTGGGTCTGGTATGGGTTCGCCGGGGTGCGAGGGTGGCGCGAGGATCGCTATGCGTTCACGTATGCCCTGCTCGCCACACTTCCGCCCTACTACGAGGAGGAGTGGTGGTTTCTCGGCGCACTCAGCTATCTCTTCCACGAGATGGACCGCTTTGCGGAATCGCGTCGCTTCGCCGAGCGCGCACTGGCGCGCTACCCGCGTGATGCAGGGGCGTCGCACAGCCTTTCGCACGTTTTCTATGAAACGAGCGACCATCGTAGCGGCATCACATTCCTGAACGAGTGGATGCCGGGGTATGCGCTGAAAGCGCCGCTCTTTGGGCACCTCGCGTGGCATCTCGCGCTGTTCGAGTTGGCTGCGGGGCACTACACGCGGGCGCTGGATGTCTACGATCAGTACATCGCGCCGTCCGTCATGCACTCACGGACGGCGCTCGCCGATGCTGCATCGCTCTTGTGGCGCGTGCAGATCTATGGGGGCGCCGACCGCGCATTGCCGTGGCAATCGGTGCGGGAAATCGCGGATCGCGTCGCCGCGCTACCCGGATTCGCCTTCGCCGATGTTCACGCCGCGATGGCCTACGGCGCTGTAGGAGATGATGCGGCGATGGATCGCATGATTGACGGGCTTTCCGCGCTTGACGCGCAGGGGCATCCGATCGCAGGGAAGGTGACGCTGCCTATCGTGCGCGGTCTCCGTGCCTTCAGCCACGGCGCGTACGACGAGACCGTCCGACAGCTCGCCCCGATCATGAGCGAGGTCGTCCGGATTGGCGGCAGCCACGCGCAGCGCGAAGTGATCGAGGATACCCTGCTCCAAGCCTACCTGCGGACGGAGAGATTCGATGCGGCGGAAGCGCTGCTGCGAACGCGGCTGGGGCGGCGCGAGACCGCGCGGGACTATTACTGGATCGGGCGGGCACAGGCAGCGACCGGGCAGCGGGACGTGGCTGCAACGAGCCTTACTGCGGCCCGCGACGGCTGGCCCGATGCCGATCCCGGCGCGCGCGAGATGACTTCCCTGCTCCATACCATCAGCACGCTGGCATCGTAGCGAACCCGCTTCGGTTTACGGTGATGATTGGCGCGTGTGGGACGGATTCCGCAAGTACTAGCGGCGATCCGCAACAATGAATAAGCCGCGAGGGGGCATACACCCGCTTGCAGTTCGCCCCGTCATGCACTATTCTCCCGCGTGATGGAGATCATCCCTTGCACCACAACTGACTGCGGAACAAAGCGAGAAGCACGACCGTTCGAGTGATGCCGTTCTATCGGGAGTAGAAGGAGCAAGTCGCAGCGGAAACGACGGGTGTTCGTACATCGGTTGATGCGTGTTTCCTGGCGTAGCGATGGAAATGGGAAAGAGGAAACAGATGCGGAAGAGGGACAGTATGGAAACAACGAACCTTTCACGCCGCGCGCTTTTGGGCGGGTTTGCTGCCACGGCGAGTGCGGCAATCCTCGCTGCCTGCGGTGGGAGTAGCAGTGCGACGGGCACACCGCAAGCAGCCGCGACGACCGCCAGTGGCGCGGCGACGACTGCCGCGCCGACTGTCAATGCCGCCGCAACCAGTGTGGCTCCGACGGTGAACGCGGCCGTTAGCACGGTGCGTAGCGCGGCATCCGGCGTCGCCCCGACGGTCGCCAGCGCGGCGACCGCCAACGCGACTGCCGTCAATAGCGCCGCGACCACCGTCACGGGCGCGGCGACTACTGCGGCTCCGACGGTCAACGCAGCGGCGACGACGGCCGGGAGTGCGGTCGCGTCCGGGCCGTACACCGGCAAGAAATTGAATGTCGCCTATCTCCCGAACGGGACGCTTGGCGATAAATCCTTCTTCGATTCGGGCCAGCGCGGTATGGATCGGGCGAAGGCCGAACTCGGCATGACGGTGAAGACGATTGAACTCGGATACGACGAGAATCGGTGGGG
>JALYXG010000734.1 GCA_030947205.1 Chloroflexota bacterium | reverse complement strand
CACGCAGCCCGTCTTCGCGGGGTGCGACCACATCGGCGGCGCGGTGGCGGAAGACTTGTTCGAGAAGGGATTGTCGTTGCCGTCCGGCTCGACGCTGACCGACGATGACCTGGCGCGCATCACCGGCGTCATTCGCCGCTGTATTCGCTAAGGAATAACGAGAACGACGATTGCCGCCGACCGACATGCGCATCAAGACGTGCGACGGCCAGAAAGGGAAAGTAACGCGATGGGTTTGATGGAGTACGTGAAGATTATTCGCCGCTGGTGGTGGTTGCCGGCGCTCGGCTGCCTCCTTTTCGCCACGATGGGCTATGCCCTCAGCGCGCGGCAGCAGCCTGTGTATTCGGCGCAGGCTCGCCTGCTCGTCAATCAGGTTCAGACCCCCGGCCCGTCGAGCTACAACGACCTCCTGACGAGCGAGAAGTTGGCGACGACCTACACGCAGCTGCTGCAAAGCCCGTCGTTGCTGGACGACACGATCAAGCAGGTTGGGCTGCCAATCACGGCAGAAACGCTGAAGCAGCGGACGAGCGTCGAGGTCATCCGCGCGACGCAACTGATCCAGGTGAGCGTCTGGGATTACGATCCCCGTCGTGCTGCCGCGACTGCTAATGGCCTGGCGCAACTCTTCGTCAAGCGCGCGCAGGAGTTGCAGACGAGCAACACGCAGATCGTCCTCCAGCAAGTGGATCGCGATCTCGACACGACGCAGGGCCAGATTACCGATACCTCGGCCCGCCTCAACCAACTCCGCATCAGCCTCGACGCGACCAGCGTCACGACGCTCGAGATCCAGCGGTTGCAGCAGGTTTTGTCGCAGTACGATCAGGACCTGCGCGATATTCGTGCCCGCAGCGCGGACACTTCCAGCCGCCTCAACCAACTGGGGACGACGCCGGACCCGGCGGGCGTCGCCCAGCCGGAAACCCAGCGGCTACAGGGCCTGTTGACGCAGTACGATCAGGACATGAAGGATGTTCGGGCGCGCTACACCGACACATCGAACCAGCTCGACAAGCTGCGCGCCATCCCGGTCGCCGGGTCCATCGCCCAGAGCGATGCCCTGCGATTGCAGGATCAACTCGCGCAATCTCAGGCCAAATACGGCCGCCTGCTCGATACGCGGCAAACGATCACTGTCGCGCAGGCGCAGGGCGCGGCCGCCGTCGCGATCGCCGATCCGGCCCGCGCCCCGAGCCAGGCAATTGCGCCGCGGCCGCTGCGGAACGGCATCCTCGGTGGGGCGATTGGCCTTCTGCTCCTCGCCGGTCTCGCCCTCTTGCTCGATTTCCGGGATGACCGCATCCACGAACCGGCGGAGGCGGCGCAAAAATTCGGGGTGCCGCTGCTCGGTCTGCTCGGCGCATCGCGCGGCACGCGGCCGCTCCTGCTCACGGACGACGCGATGCCGAACATCGAGTCCTTCCGTGAAGCGCTCCGCCATGTGCGCACGACGATAGACGCTGCGCTCCCGGCGGGCGGCGCGGTCATCGCGATCAGCAGCGCGCGACCGGGCGAGGGGAAGAGCGTTGTCGCGGCGAACCTCGCCCTGCTCGAAGCGCAGGGTGGCAAGCGCGTCCTACTGATTGATGCCGATGTGCGCGAGCCTCGGCTGCACAAATTGCTCGGCTTGCGCAACAACCAGGGGTTGAGCGCCTACCTCGCGCGGACGCAGCACGGCAACCAGCCGAAGTTCCAGGAAGGGCCGCTCGGCATCACTGTCCTGACCGCCGGATGGGTGCTGACGCATCTGCCTGACTTGCTCGGCTCATCCCGGATGGTCAACCTTATCTCGGACCTGCGCGACCAGTTCGACATCATCCTGCTCGACACCGCGCCCATTCTGGCCGCCGCCGATACGCTCGCCTTGCAGCAGGCGATTGACGGCACGGTGCTCGTCGTGGATGCGCGCCGCACCGGCACACGGACGCTCGAACGTGCGATTACCGCCCTGAATGGCGTGTATGGCAAGACACTCGGCATCGTCCTCACCAAGGACCGGAAGCGCGCGGGCGCCTACGGCAGCCGCAGCTACCGCTACCGCGCGACAACGGACGAAGAAAGCGCGGACGATGCCCCGGTTTTTACGGAGCCGACGGAGAGTGGGAACGTCGGCCCGGTCAGCATCAGCGCGTAACCGCATCCGCCGATGGAGCGAGCGTAAGCCACGAAAAATCTGGTGGCGCGGGCTTCAGCCTGCGCCCCGACCCGGTAGCGCGAGCTTTCCAGCCTGCGAGAGCGACACAGGGACCCAGGCTGAAGCCTACGCTACCAGCCATGATGAGGAACGCTATGCTCAGGGCATGGACCGTCGCTCCCAGCCGAATCGTGCCGACGCGCGGCGGGGCATCAGTTTCCGTCCCCGCTCCGCCCCGTGCGCTTTCGCTCCGCGCCAACTTTTCGTGGACGTTTATCGGCAACATCGTCTATGCCGCGTGCCAGTGGGCGATGCTGGTCGTGCTGGCGAAACTCGGCTCGCCGGAGGTCGTCGGGCAGTTTGCCCTCGGTCTGGCGATCACCGCACCGGTGATTTTGCTGACCAACCTGCAACTGCGCGCGGTGCAGGCGACCGACGCCCGGCGCGAGTACGCCTTTGGCGATTACCTCGGCCTCCGCCTCGTCGTCACGCCGCTTGCCCTCCTCGCGATCGCGACGATCACGTTCGTTTCCGGCTACGGTTGGCAGACCGCGCTCGTCATCCTTCTCGTCGGCCTCGCCAAAGTCTTCGAGTCCATCAGCGATGTCTTCTACGGCCTCTTGCAGCAGCACGAGCGGATGGACCGCATCGCGATCTCAATGATGATTAAAGGCCCGCTTTCGCTCGCCGCGCTCACCGCCGCGATTGCCGCCACGGGCAGCATCGTCTGGGGAGCCGCCGCGCTCGCCGCCGTCTGGGCGATCCGGCTCGTCACGTACGACATGCCGAGCGGCGCGGCTGTCCTCCACGCGACGCGGGACGAGCGCGAGCAGGCGTCCATCCGCCCGCGCTGGAAGTGGCGGCTGCTGGCGAAGCTGACTTGGCTCGCCCTGCCGCTCGGCTTTGTGATGATGCTCGGCTCGCTGATGACGAACATCCCGCGCTACTTCATCGAGCGGTTCCAGGGGACGCACGAATTGGGCATTTTCGCGGCGATGGCCTACATCGTCATCGCCGGCACGACGGTCGTGGACGCGCTCGGGCAGGCGGCCAGCCCCCGGTTGGCGCGGTTGTACGCGGACGGCGAAATCGGCGCGTTCCGCACGCTCGCGGCGAAAGTGCTGGGGATCAGCGTGCTGCTCGGCGCCGCCGGTGTGCTCCTCAGCCTCGTCGTCGGGCGGCAGGTCCTGACACTCCTGTACCGGCCGGAATACGCGGAGCATCTCGATGTCTTCATCTGGGTGATCGCCGCAGCCGGGATCGGCTACGTCGCCTCCGTCTTCGGGTACGCACTGACGGCGGCGCGCCAGTTCACAATTCAGGTGCCGGTCTATACGGTCTCGATTGTCGTGGTCGTCATCGGGTGCGCGCTGTTTGTGCCGAGTCACGGTATCCTTGGTGCGGCATGGGCGACGTTCTTGATGTTCGCCGTGCAACTGCCCCTGAAGAGCGCCGTGGTGCTCTACGCGCTCCGCAAGCGGGCGACCCTAACTCCCGGCCCCCTCCCCATACTGCCTAGAGAGCGCCCGGAAGGAGAGAGGGAATCACTCGTCATTCGTGGCAGAGGGGTAGGGATGGGCGATTTGCTCTCGGAACGTGCAGCGTCGGGCGAATAGTCGGCAGTGCGTGGGAAGCGGGTATCGGGCCGTCACATGTTGACCAAAGTTCACGTTTAATGTCTGGGTCAGATGCAATGGAGAGGATTGTTCGATGGTCCGTGTGCGGGAAAAACCGATTCGTGTGCTCCATGTCTTCGGCCCAATGGATCGAGGTGGCGCGGAGACATGGTTGATGCACATCTTGCGCATCATGGACCATGACCGCTACCGGATGGATTTCCTCGTCCATGTCGCCGAACCGAAAGAGTACGATGACGAGATTCGCGCGCTCGGCAGTAACGTAATCGCCAATCCGTACACGCGGCGACCGCTCCGCTACGCGCGGGAGTTGAAGCGGGTACTCGCGGACGAGGGGCCGTATGATATCGTGCATAGCCATGTGCATCAGTACAGCGGGTTCGTGCTACGCATCGCGAAGCAGGCGGGCGTCCCGATCCGCATCGCGCACAGCCACATTGACGCCGCCACCGCCGAGGCGCGCGCGTCCCTGCCGCGCCGTGCGTACCTCACATTGATGCATCGCTGGATCGAGCGCTACGCGACCGACGGCCTCGCCGCGAGCCGTCAGGCGGCGGACGACCTCTTCGGCCCCGATTGGGACGCCGATCCGCGCTTCCGTATCCTCCCCTGCGGCGTGGATTTCGATCCGTTCGCCGCCGCCGCCTGCCCCGCCGATGTGCGTGCTGAGTTCCATATCCCGTTGGACGCATTCGTCGTCGGACATGTCGGGCGGTTCATTGGTCTCAAGAATCACGCGTTCCTACTCGATGTCGCCGCCGCGATCGTCGCGCGCGCGCCGGACGTGGATACCCGTTTCCTGCTCGTCGGAGTGGGGGAACTGCGCGCCGAGATGAAGGAGCGCGCCGACCGGTTGGGCATCGGCGCGCGGGTCGTCTTCGCCGGTTCGCGCAGCGATGTGCCGCGGCTGCTGCGCGGTGGGATGGATCTGTTCCTCTTTCCGTCGCTCCTCGAGGGGCTTGGCCTCGCCATCGTCGAGGCGCAGGCCGCCGGGCTGCCGGTCGTCCTCAGCGATGTCGTGCCGCGTGAGGCGGACATCGTGCCGCCACTGGTGCACCGGCTCTCGCTCGACCAGCCGGCGAGCGCGTGGGCGGACGCCGTGCTTGCGCTGCGGGACGCCGCGCCGCCGCTCTCGCCACCGGAAGCCCTCGCCCTTGCGCGGGCAACCCCATTCGACATCCACACCTCGTGGGCCGCATTGGAGCATGTTTATGCGCGCGATTAGTAGTAGTAGCAGTAGAAATCGGGATCGTACACCATTCCACCGCAACGCCACGACGCTGGTCGTCGCGCAGCTCTTTTTTATACTGGGCGGGTTGATCGCCTATGTTTGGGGGCAGCCGCTCTTCGGCTGGACCGACCACCAACTGCTTTTCCCAGCGTCCGTGCTCCTGCTGATCGCCTTCGCCTGGTCGCTCTGGTCGTGGAAGCGGTTGACGGCGAGCATTTTCGATCCGTACAGCCTGTTTCTGATCGGCGCATTCCTGTTCAATGCCGGGGCGGCGTTCCTGTATGTCTTCAGCCTGAACAATACCGGGGTTATGGTCCTCGATTTTTCCTTCTCACCGACGATCACGCTCCAAACCTTGCTGCTCGTCTTCCTGGGGTTGGGGTCGTTCCACCTCGGCGCGTTGATCGTCGCCAGTGGGCATACGGGCAAACTCTTCCCCGGCCCCATTGCCCTCGATGAGGAATCGCCGAGCGCCGAGGAAGTGCGCTTCGTCGGCTGGGCCTTGCTGATCATCTCCGCCGTGCCGACGGCGCTGCAACTGAAGCAGGCAATCAGCGTCGTGCTGTCGTCAGGCTATTTCGCCCTATATCAGCAGAATCACGCGATCGGCCTGGAGGCGGGCACACAATTCTTGGGCTCGTTCCTCGTGCCGGGCGCACTGGTGCTGCTCGCCGGGAGCAAGCGGTCGCGCGCCGGGCGGCTCACCTCGATGGGCGTCATCTTCCTTTATGTCGCGATCCAGCTCTTCCTCGGCTCGCGCTACCACGCGATCGGGCCGCTGATTGGCTATGTCTGGCTCTGGCACCGCGTCATCCGGCCCATCCCGCGCTGGGTGTTGATTGGCGCGTCCCTGTTCATCGGCGTTGTCGTCTTCCCGGTGATCGCCGCGACGCGCGATACGAGCGGCGCGGACCGGCTCTCGATCCAAACGCTCGTGAACGCTTTTTACGGCGTCAACAATCCATTCGTCGCTATCCTCACGGAGACGGGCGGCACAATGATTACGATTGCCCATACCCTGGGGCTTGTCCCGCAGACGACGCAGTACGCGTACGGTTCATCGTACTTCTTCGCCGGGACGACGCTGTTCCCCAACCTCTTCTGGGCCATCCATCCCGCTATCGCGCATGGACTCTCGTCGGACTGGCTTGTCTGGCAGGTGGACCCGGATTTTGCGTCGCGGGGCGGTGGGTACGGCTACTCATTTATCGCGGAGGCCTATCTGAACTTCGGCTGGATCGGCGCGCCGCTCTTTCTTGGGCTCGTCGGGTATTTGTTCGCGAAACTCGCCTTCTGGGCGTGCCGCGCCGGCTCGCCGGTGAAGATGGCGGTGGTCGCGAGTTTTATTGGCGTCGTCTTCCTTTGGGTGCGTGGCGAGTCCATCTCGGTCGTACGGCCGCTCGTCTGGTATGCGCTCCTCCCGTATCTGCTTGTCCTGTTCGTCGCCTACATTGATCGCCGCCGCGCGGAGCCGCTCGTCATCGGGCGACTAACGCTGATCGGTAACCGCACGCGGCGCGAGAGCGAACGCGCCGTATGACTACCAGGTAATTCGACAGATATTTGCCCGGCCTCACGTTTAATGGATGGATGAGATACTGACGGAGAAGGGTCAGCGCAATGGCACGAGAGCAGGAAAAACCGATACGTATTCTCCATGTTCTCGGTATGATGGAGCGGGGAGGTGTGGAGACATGGTTGATGCACATCCTGCGGATGATCGACCGTAATCGCTACCAGATGGATTTCCTCGTCCATATCACCGAGCCGCAGGACTACGACGACGAGATTCGCGCGCTCGGTAGTGATGTGATCCTTTGCCCACACACACGGCAGCCACTCCGATACGCGCGGGATTTCCTTCGCATCCTTAAGAAGCGCGGTCCGTACGATGTCGTGCATAGCCATGTGCATCAGTACAGCGGCCTCGTGCTGCGGCTGGCGAAGCTGGCGGGTGTCCCAATCCGCATCACGCACAGCCACCTCGACGCCTCGGCGTCCGAGGCGGAGGCAAGCCCGCAACGCAAAGCATATTTAACATTGATGCGTCACTGGAGTAGCGCGTATGCGACGGACGGCCTCGCCGCGAGCCGCCAGGCGGCGGATGACCTCTTCGGCCCCCGATGGGACGCCGACCCACGCTACCGGACGCTCTTTTGCGGCGTGGACTTTAGCCCGTTCGGGCAATCGGTCTGCCCCGCCACGGTACGCGCGGAGTTTCATCTCCCGGCGGATGCCTTCGTTGTTGGGCACGTCGGGCGGTTCACCGACCAGAAGAACCACACCTTTTTGCTCGATGTTGCTCGTGAAACCGTGCAGCGCGATGCGACTGTTCGCTTCCTCCTCGTCGGGGAAGGGGAGTTGCGCCCGGCGATGATGGAGCGCGCCGACCGGATGGGCCTCGGCGCGCACGTCATATTCACCGGTTCCCGCGCGGATGTGCCGCGCCTGATGCGGGGCGGGATGGACGCGTTCGTCTTCCCGTCCCGCTACGAGGGGCTGGGCCTCGTGCTTGTCGAGGCGCAGGCGGCGGGGCTGCCGTGCATTTTCTCTGATGTCGTGCCGCGCGAGGCGGACATCGTGCCGCCGCTCGTGCATCGTTATTCGCTGGCTACATCTCCCCTCGCGTGGGCAGAAGCGCTACTGGCGATACGCGCATCGGGGCCAGCGATCACCAGGGAAGCAGCGTTCGCCATCGCAGAGGCGACACCATTCAACGTCCGTACCTCATGGAACCTTCTGGAGCAGGTCTATGTCCACCGCTAGGGCGCCGGGCACGACAGTGGAATCCGCCGGCAGCGACGACTGCATGAATCTGGTTGTTTTCATCGAGCATCGCTTCGATCAAACGCCGGACGGCGCGGTCTGGACGCAGACGATGTTCGCGCGCCCCTTCTGGTCCCGCTATCTGGACGTTTTCGATCACGTCCGCGTCGTCGCGCGGCTTCGCACGGTCGCGACGGTGCCGGGAACGTGGCAGCGGGCGGACGGCGACGGTGTCTCGTTCGCCGCGCTTCCGTTCTATATCGGCCCGCTGCAATACCTCCGGCAGCGGCGGCGGCTGACCGAGGCGGCGGTGGCGGCGGTCGAACCGGGGGATGCGGTGGTCTTCCGCGCGCCCTCGGCTATTGCGGGGCAGATCGAACCCGCCCTGCGGCGGGCGGGGCACCCGTACGGCGTCGAAGTGCTCGGCGACCCGTACGATGTCTTCGCGCCCGGCGCGGTGCGCCATCCGCTGCGCCGCTTCTTCCGCTGGTGGTTCCCGAAGAAACTCACGCGGCTCTGCGCGGGCGCGGCGGCGACGGGTTACGTCACCGAGCACGCGCTGCAACGCCGCTACCCGCCCACGCCGGGTGCATTCACGACCTACTACTCGGATGTGGAGCTTTCCAATGATACCTTTGTCGCCGCGCCGCGCCCGCCGCGCCGCGCGGGGCCGTTCACGCTCGTCACCGTCGGTTCGCTGGCGCAGATGTACAAAGCGCCGGATGTGCAGATTGACGCCATCGCCCGTCTGGTGAAAGAAGGTCTCGATCTGCGCCTCGTCCTGGTCGGGGACGGCAAGCACCGATCGGAGTTGGAGGCGCGTGCCGCCGCGCTCGGCATCGCGGAGCGCGTCGTGTTCCGGGGGCAGTTGACCGCCGGAATCGCCGTGCGCGCGGAACTGGACGCGGCGGACGTCTTCTGCTTGCCCTCGCGCACCGAAGGGATGCCACGCGCGATGATCGAGGCGATGGCGCGCGGCCTGCCGTGCATCGGCTCGACGATGGGCGGCATCCCCGAACTGCTCCCCGCCGCGGACATGGTATCGCCGGGCGATGTCGCCGCGCTCGCGAAGACGATCCGCGCCGTCGTCACTGATCCCGAGCGGATGGCGCAGATGTCCGCCCGCAACCTCGCCCGCGCGCGCGACTACCAGGAAGACGAACTGCGCGCGCGCCGCACACGCTTCTACCGCGCATTGCGCGAGCGCACCGAGGCATGGCGGGAACATGAGGGCGCACCGGGAAAACGCCGGATTGCGCAATCGGTCTCGGCGACTGCCCGATGAAGGATGAGGCGGATGAACGGTACCGATCTGATTTGTTATGGTGGCACAGGTTTTCAACCTGTGAACGGGCAGGTTGATGAACCGTGACAACTTGACGGCTACTGGCTCGGTGGGAAAGGTTTCTGGCATACCAGGCTCACAGGTTGAAAACCTGTGCCACCCAGTACCGGATGACATAGAGAGGGAAAGAATGACGAGCGGGGGCGGCAAGCACGATGGGCTGCGAGTCCTGTATCTGGTGAAAACATCGGCGGGTGCGTTGTGGGCGGTACGTCAGGTGCGCGACCATGTCCACCTCGGTGTTGACGC
>JALYXG010000731.1 GCA_030947205.1 Chloroflexota bacterium | reverse complement strand
CCGAGATGCGCGCCCTGATTCGTCAACTCGAAGGGGTCGAGATGCCCGGACACTGCGCGCACGGTCGCCCGACGATGCTCCACATCAGCCAGCGCGATCTGGAACGCGAGTTTTCGCGCCGGTGAGGGGAAAACGATTGAACCGCAGAGACGCAGAGGACGCAGAGAGCGCAGAGAAGGGAAAGGAAATTAGATTGAAGGTATCGAGGAATTTGTCTCGCTTCCCCATCTCTTTCAATCTTCTTCATATTCCTCTACGTCCTCTGCGGTTTGCCCCCGGTTTCGTCGTCCTGCGCCGCATCCGATACGCTACACTGAGAGGGTGATGAGAACGTCGGCCAATGTCCATCGTGCAGTGATCGCGCCATCCACGGATGTGGGCAGCGTCGTCGCGCGGCGACCGGGGACGGGGCGGGCTGTTCGCCGACTCGTGCGGTCGCCGTGGTTGCTGCTGCCAATCGCGCTCATCGCGTTCGCCCTGCGTGTACACGGCCTCAACTGGGACGACGGATACCACCTGCACCCGGACGAGCGCAACATCACCATTGTCATCACCGAGCGCATCCTGCCCGACTGGCCGCCGCACTGGGGCACGCTGCGCGACCCCGACCACAGCCCACTCAATCCGCGCTCGGACGATCCAGCGGCGGGTCAGCCGCGCGACTTCGCTTACGGGAGCCTGCCGTTGTTCGTGACAAAGGGCGTCGCGGCAAGCATGCAGGTCGTCACCGGCACGCCGTGGACGAACTACGACCATATCTACCTCGTCGGGCGCGTGCTGTCGGCGCTCCTCGATCTCGGCGCCTTGCTGCTCGTTTACGCGCTCGCGCGGCGATATGGGCGCGTCTACGCCAATCTTGCGGCGGCGCTGTTCGCGGTCTGTGTCCTGCAAATTCAATTGGCGCACTTTTTTGCGACCGACACCTGGGTGACGTTTTTCGCGACAGCGGCCGTACTCGCCTTCGTGCGGGCGGCGGAGCGACAGCACACGCGGGACTTCATCCTCGCCGGCGCGCTCGTCGGTGCGGCGGTCGCCTCGAAGGCGTCGGTCGCCTTCCTAGCCTTTCCCGCCATCGCAGCGCTCGCCATCGCCGCTTTTCGGGCGCAAGCCGCACACACTCGCGACGGTGAAGCGGCGGTCGCACCACCGCTGCGCACGCTGTATCTGGCCTTGACGACGTTCTGGGCGGCATTGATCACCTTCGCGATTTCCGAGCCGTACGCGCTGGTCCGGCTGCGCACGTATCTCGATGCCGTCGGGACGCAGGCACGGCTGGTGCGCGGGGACCTCGACTATCCCTACACCCGGCAATACGTCGGAACCGGCCTGCTCTACCACATCCGCAATCTCGTGCTCTGGGGCATGGGGCCTGCTCTCGGTCTCCTGGTCCTCACCGGTCTAGCGTGGGCGGCAGTGCGGGCGTATCGGCGGCGTGCCACGGTGGACCTCGTTCTCCTCGCGTGGATCGTGCCGTATTTGCTGTACACCCTCCCGCAGTCGGTGAAGTTCATGCGCTACCTCCAGCCGGTCTACCCCGCGCTGATCGTGCTTGGTGTCGCGCTGATTCGCGACCTGACGCACGCGCGGTCCTACCGTGTCGCCGCGCGCTGGAAGACGATTATCGCGCTCCTGCGCGTTAGCGGGCGCGTGGCGGCGGGCGCGGCGCTCATCTGCACCGCACTCTGGGCCGTCGCGTTCTCGACGATCTATGACCGCGCGCCTTCGCGCGTCGTAGCGAGCGACTGGATCGCGGCGAACATCCCAACTGGTGCGACGATTGCTACCGAGGTGTGGGACGATGCACTGCCGCTGTCCGTGCCGGGCGTTCCCGGCTATGGGTGTGTCCGGCTGAACGCTGCCGACCCGAGCGCCTGCACGGGCCTCGATTTTTATCCCGACGAGGGGAGCGGCGAGGCGCGCTTGCAGTACATTGCGCGCGCGCTCGCGCAGTCCGACGACATCGTGGAGTCCAGCAACCGCTTGTACGGTTCGATCCCGAAACTGCCGTGGCGGTACCCGGTAACGATTCGGTACTACGATTTGTTGTTCGCGGGCAAGCTCGGCTTCACGAAGGTGTACGATGAAACGGTCTCGCCGCACCTCGGCCCGTGGCAGATCCGGGATCAACACGCTGACGAGAGTTTCACCGTCTACGATCATCCGCGCGTGACGATCTTCCGCAAGACTGAGACGCTGAGCGTCACGCAGTTGCGTCCCTTGTTCGCGGATGTGCTGATGACGCAGGCGCTACCGCAGCGCGACCCGCCCGCGAAGTCGCTCCTGCTGGCTGGCCCGGTCGAAGGCCTCCCCGCCATCTCCGACCGCGCCTGGGCAGGCCCGGTCGGGCGGAACGGCGTCGTCGCCGCGCTGCTCTATCTCGCCCTGTTCGAGCTGTTCGGCCTGATCGGCTGGGCGTGTGTGGCCCGCCTGTTTCGGCGGTTCCCGGACTGCGGGTGGGGATTGGGGAAGTTGGTCGGGTGGCTTGGCTGTGCGTATGTGGTCTGGCTCGGCGCGAGCATGCATCTTTTCGCATTCACATTGCCGTGGTGTGTGGCGTCGGTTGCGGCTGCCTGTCTGGTGGCACTTGGTCTCTTTTGGAGGCAGCGGGGAATGTTTCGCGCACTCGTCCGCTCGTCGTGGCAGACGATGGTAGCGGCCGAGGCCACGACGCTGGCGGGTTTCGCGCTCTTTCTGGCCTTCCGGCTAAAGAATCCCGATCTGTGGCAGACGTACTGGGGGGGCGAGAAGCCGTTCGAGATGGCGCATTTGAATGCCATCCTGCGCAGCGCCCACTTCCCACCGTACGATCCCTGGTACGCGGGCGGGTACATCAACTACTACTATTTCGGCAGTTACCTTCATGCCTTCGCGATGAAACTGACGGGGATCGCGCCGGAAGTCGCCTTCAACGTTGCCGTCCCGATCACGATGGCGCTTGTCTGGGGCGCGGCGTTCTCGACGGGCGCGGCGCTCTGGGTAGCGGTGCGGCGTCATTTCCATCGCGATCGGGGTGCGATTGTCGGGGGAGTGGCCGCGACGGCGGCGGTTGGACTGTTCGGCAACCTCGATGCGTTCGGGCAGATGGCGGGCGCGCTGCGCGACGGTTTGGGTCTACGCGGGGCGATGGATCGCTTCGACTTCTGGGAAAGCACGCGGATCATTCCCGGTACGATCAATGAGTTCCCCTTCTTCAGCGGCCTGTGGGCGGACTTGCATGCACATGTCGTCGCCTTGCCGTTTGCGATCCTCGCCATCGCGGTGAGTGTCGCGATTGCCCTAACCCCCCGTCCCCCTTCCCCACGGGGGAAGGGGGAGGAAAATCTATTACTCAATGAAGACAATAGTGGAGCAGGCTTCAGCCTGCCATCGGACGGCAGGCTGAAGCCTGCTTCACCGAATGATGTGCTGCGTGTCGCGCCGTGGGGTGCGCTGGCGCTGGCGAGTCTTGTTGTCGGCGCGCTGTATTGCACGAATGCGTGGGATTTCCCCACGGCGCTGGCGCTCGTCGGGCTTGGGCTTGTTGTGCGGTTTCGCGCGATCCGGCTTTCGTGGCTGCGGTCGGTCGGCTATGCCGGTGGTTGCACGATGCTGGTCGGGGTCGTCGCGTATCTGTGCTACCTCCCGTTCTTCATGCACTTTCAGTCGCTCTATGGCTCGCTGGCGCGGGTTCGAGCGCCGTCGCCGCTCGGCGGGTTTCTCGTCATTTTCGGCATGCCGTGCCTACTGATCGCGGGCGCGCTCCTGCTTATGCGCCCGGCGCGCGGCTGGTTCGCGGCGCTACGTGCCGATGCGCGCTGCACGGTCATCGCCGTGGTGGGCGCGGGCGCGCTCGGCGCGGCAATCGCCTCGCGCCATTTCGTACTCATCGTCACGTTGCCGTTGCTCTGTGCCCTCGCGCTCCTCTGGGTGCGGATGGACGCGCAACCGGGGCGGCGGATCGCTTTCGGGATCGCAGGCGTCGGCCTCGGCCTGCTTTCCGTGATCGAGGTCGTTTTCCTCGCAGATGACTTAATCGGTGGCGACTTCGAGCGGATGAATACGGTCTTCAAGTTCGATTTCCAGGCATGGACATTGCTCGCGCTCGCCGCCGTCGCCTTCCTGAGCATTATCGTGGAGCGATGGCGCGCGACGCCCGCCGCGTGGCACGTCGCCGTCTCGTGGTTTCTCGGCGTGGCGGTGATTTTGTCGCTTTTTTACCCGGTTTTCGGCACGCCCGCGCGGCTGGGGCAGCGGATGCCACCGACACCGACCGCCGCCGGACTCGACGGGTTCGCGTGGATGGAGACCGGCTTCGTGCCCGCCGACCAGTTCACCAACAGTGGGAGCGGTGAGCCGGTCTTCTTCGCCGACGATCTCGGCCTGATCCGCTGGTTGAATGGCACGGTGCGCGGGACGCCGGTGATCGCGGAGGCGAGCATCGGGCCGTATCGCGGCAATGGGTCGCGGATTTCCAGCGCGACGGGTTTCCCAACGATCATCGGTTGGGAGCGGCATGAGGAGCAACAGCGCGATCGCCTCTTGCTCCCCGCGCGCGTGGAGGATGTCCGGCATATCTACACGAGCGCGGAACCGCGCGCTGTGCAGGATGTCCTCGACCGCTATAATGTCCGGTACATCGTCGTCGGCGATGTCGAGCGGAAGACGAAACTCGGCGCGGGGCAGATCGGCGCGCAGCGGAATGGCGAGGCGTATGCCTCGTCGGCGGGGCTGGCGACCCTCGATCGGATGGCGGATCAGGGGATGCTGCACGTCGCGTGGCAGTCCGGCACGACGCTGTTGTACGAAGTCGCCGGTGGCTGGCGCGCGGGAGCGACCGATGCTCGCTAGTGCGGTCGGCTGGGGGGCCGCATGGCTGCTCTCGCTGCTGATCCTCGCGGTGATCGCCCTCCCACTCACCTACCGCCTGATGTCGGGCTTGCCGAGTCGCGGGATCGCACTCGCCCCGGTCGTCGGCCTACTGCTCGTCTCGTGGGTCAGTTGGGCGC
>JALYXG010000711.1 GCA_030947205.1 Chloroflexota bacterium | reverse complement strand
CCCTTCAGCCCACCGATCTTGGCAATCAGCGGGGGCGGCGCGACGACCCAGCCGATGCGCATCCCCGCGCCAAGAATTTTCGAGAAGGTGCCAATCGAGATGACGCGGTTGCCGCCCCGCTCCCGGTCGAGGGCGTAGATCGCGGGCAACGGCTCGCCATCGAAGCGCAAGTCGTTGTAGGCGTCATCCTCGAAGACGAAGGTGTCGTACTCCGCCGCGAGATCGAGCACGCGCAGGCGGCGCTCGACGGGCGCGGTAACGCCGACCGGATTCTGGAAGGTCGGCAGGGTGTAGATGAACTTGGGCCGGATGCCCTCCGCCTTGAGGGCCGCGAGCCGCTCCTCCAGCACATCCACGCGGATGCCGTGGTCGTCCAGCGGCACCGTGACGACCTTCGCGCCGATCGTGTTGAAGAGGCCGACGCCACCGGGCCAGACGGGGTCCTCGCTGATGATCGTGTCGCCGCGATCCACGAGCAGATTGACGACAAAGGTAAGCGCCTGCATCGAACCGGCGGTGAGCAGGATGCCGTCTGCCGGGATGTCCATCATCTGCGTGCGCTTCAGTTTGTCGCGCAAAAAGTCCACGAGCGGGAGGTAGCCGCCGACGCGACCGTATTGGAGGGCGGTCGTGCCGTGTTCGGCGAGCGCCTTCACCGTCGCCTGCGCCACATCGTCGGTCGGCAGCGATGCCGGGTCTGGCAGGCCACCGGCGAACGAAATTCGGGTATCGGCGGGGTCGTAGTTAAAGTAATTGACATCCACACTGCGAGCCGCCTGCCCCGTTAACCCGAGCAAGTCCATCGGTGGTTCATTCGTCCGTGTGACGGTCTCCGCCATCGCGCCCATCCCTCCCCCACTTAGTAAAACCCCCCACAACGACGGTCTACCGCAGGGTGCCGGATACGCCAGGGGATGCATGCAACCATTCCGCGCAGTGTACATCTTCGCCCGAACCTCTGCCAAATGAGGAAACGGGATTACGGGATTCGGGATTGAACCACGAAGGCGCGAAGAGCACGAAGGAAAGAAGAGAGAGGAAAATATTTGCCCCTCTTCGTGCTCTTCGTGTCTTCGTGGTTCAACGCTCCTTGTGTCGCGGCGAGATTGTGATAGAATGCACAATAGCGCGAGACATGGGAGGGACAGCGCAGTCGCTCCCCTCGTGCGACTTTATCTCACCCAAACCGAATCAGGGCACGCGATCCCCAACGCCGAGCAGGAAGCAGAGTAGGGCTTTCTGGACGTGCAGGCGGTTCTCGGCTTGGTCCCAGACGCGCGAGCGCGGCCCCTCGATCACCTCGTCGCTGATCTCCTCGCCCCGGTGCGCCGGAAGGCAATGCAGCACAATCGCATGTGGCGGCGCAACCGAAACGAGTTCATTATCTACGGTCCAGTCGGAAAAGGTCGCGCGCATGACGGCTGGGTCCATCTCCCGGCCCATATCTCGCCAGACATCGGTATAGATCACATCTGCATCCCGCACCGCCGTCAGTGAGGAGCGAAAGATCACATGCTCGCCGGTCACGGCGATCTCATCCGCCGGCGGGCGGTATCCCTCTGGCGAGGCGACCGTGAGATGGAAGTCGAAAAGCCGAGCAGCCTCCATCAAAGAACGGACGGTGTTCGACGTCCCATTACCAATGAAGGCGACCCGGCGACCAGCGAGGGTCGGCGTGTTTGGCCCCTCCATCGCCTGAAATGCCTCGATAATCGTAAACATGTCACAGAGAATCTGGCCGGGCTGTCCGTCGTCGGTCAAGGCGTTGACGACAGGAACCGGCGCGGTCGCCATTTCCAGCAACCGATCCGTCCCAAAGGTACGATACACAATCGCGTCGCAATAGCGCGCCAGGACGCGCGCACCGTCCCGGATCGGCTCGCGCGCGCCGAGTTGCATCTCATCGCCGATTGATAGTGGATAGCCACCGAGTTGCGCGATGCCGACATTGTAGGAACCGCGTGTTCGAAGGCTCGGCTTTTCCAGAATGACGGCGACCGCCCGACCGGCGAGGACATGCGTGTGGCTTCCCTTCGGCGCCGCCTTCAGCCGCGTCGCCAGATCGAAGACCGCGTATGCCTCGTCCCGCGAAAGGTCCGTCAGTTTCAGAAAATCGCGCTTGGTCAAGAACCTACCCCCCCGGCACACGATACCCCCAGAAGATGCACGCAGGCAACTCGTTTACCGAAACTGCACCGTCGCGACCGAATGCGGCGGTAGCGCGACACGCCAACCGTCACCCGCGTCGCCACTGACCGCAAGCGGGATAGGCGCGACACGGTTCGGGTTCTCCGCACTGTTCTGCTCGCGTGGATCGGCGGCGAGCACGTGCCCCTGTGCCGTCGCCGCGCCCATTGCGCCGCGAATCGAGACCGTGGCCGCCTCCGTGAGATGGCGGTTGATGAGCGTCACGGCTATCTCTTGCCCACGTACCGAGGCCGTGCTGCTGACGGCGGGCGCGCCGCTCGGCACGGTCGCTCCCCCGCCAGATTCCACCGCGAGAGCCGTCGCGCCGATGTGCGGAGCGTGCAACCGGAGGACATGATAGGTCGGCGTCACCCACATCGGCCCGCCGTCCCGCCCAGTCATCACGGGGGCGTGGAGGACATTGACGATCTGAGCGAGGTTCGCCATCGAAAGAATGTTGCACTGCCGGTGAAAGCCCTCCAGCGCAATCGCCGCTGCCAGCGCATCGCGCAGCGTGCCTGCCTGCTCGTAGGTAATCGGGCGACGGCCAGGGATGTCACCCCAACCATTGCGGCGCGCTTCGGGATGCCAAACGCCCCACTCATCGAGGGCGATACCAATCTGTCGCCGCCCGCCCGTCGCACGGGCGATGATCGCCGCCGTGCGCTGGACAAATACCTCGGTCGCGTCCGCCTGGGCAAGCAGCATGTAGTACTGCTCCTCGTTGAAATCCGTTTCCGGCCCACCGGCCGACCAGTAATCGTGGATGGAGAGGTGATCTACGAGATCGAGCCGGTTGCCGAGGGTGTCGAGCAGCGCGCCGTTCCACTCGTCTTCGAGGCCGCAGACGACGAGTTCCACGTTGGGGTCTATGTGGCGCAGCATTGTCGCATAGCGCCGGTACTCACGCGCGTAGGTCACGGCGTCGTAGTTGCCGCCGCAGCCCCAGTTTTCGTTGCCGACGCCCCAAAGTCGCACGTCAAAGGGGGCAGGAGTGCCGTTCGCGGCCCGCTCGCGCGTCAGGGTAGTGTCGAGCGCGCTGTTGCAGTATTCCAGCCAGTCGCACAACTCCTGCGGCGTGCCCGTGCCGACGTTGCCCGCGAGGTACGGCTCCGCGCCGATCAGCGCGCAGAGTCGCAGAAACTCGTGCGTGCCGAGCGTGTTGTCGTCCTCGACCGTCAGGCCGCAGGACATGCCGAGCCGCCGGGGGCGCGTTCCCGCTGGCCCGATGCCGTCTCGCCAGTGGTAATGATCGGCATAGCAGCCGCCGGGCCAGCGCAGCAACGGCACGGGCAACGCGCGTAAAGCACCGAGCACGTCCGCCCGGAACCCCACCTCGTGCGGGGTGCCTGTCGCATCTGCGCCGACCCAGAGACCATCGTAGCAACAGCGCCCCAGATGCTCCGCGAAGTGCCCGTACAGCCGGGGTGAAATCGTACCAATCGGCGCGTCGGTACGGATGTGCATTGTTGTATCAGCCAACAAACCTCTCCCCCAGCCCCTCCCCGAAAAGGGAGGGGTTGACTCGTCACGAATGTTGTGACGTTCCTTGTAACGTCCTGACCGCGAAGAGGCTCACTCCCCTTCCCTTGGAGGGAAGCCGGGTGATCGCCGGGCAGGTGGGGATTTCGGCCCCTATTTCACGCCGCCGACCGTCAGTCCGGCGACAAGATACCGCTGCACGGCGAGGGCAAGCAAGATGATCGGCAAAGTGATGAGCACGGCAGTCGCGGTGAGGCCACCGTAACTGAAGGAGGAAAAGTTCAGCAGCTTGTACGCGGCGAGTGGTAGCGTGCGCGTCCGCGACCCCGCCAGGACGACCGAGAAGATGAAGTTATTCCACGAGAAGATGAAGCTGATAATCGTCGCGGCGATGATGCCGGGGCGCGCGAGCGGCACGGCAATCTTCATGAACGCGCCGTAGAGCGAGCAGCCATCAATCCGCGCGGACTCCTCTAACTCCGGCGGCAAATCCTCGAAAAAACCGATCATGATCCAGGTAATCAACGGCAGGGCGACGATGAGGTGCGTGACGATCAAGGCGACATAGGTATCCACCAGTTTTGCGCGGCTGAAAAGGATATACCACGGCACGAGAAAACTGATCGCCGGGATGATGCGCGAGATAAGGATGACGAGCGCGAGCCGTTGCTGCCGCCAGCGCGCGATGCTGTACGCTGCGGGCACGCCGAGCACCATACCAATCGCCGTCGAGCCGACCGCGACGATCAGGCTGTTCAACCCGTCATGGAGGATGGCATTCTCCTCCAGCACCTGCTTGTAGTTGTTCAGGGTCAGGCTGCGCGGCACGAAGACGGGAGGATACGCGTTGTTGATGAGGTCCGAGCGCAGCGAGATCAGCAGCATCCAATAGAAGAAAGCAACGACGGGGAACAACATGACAACGAGCGCCAGCGTGTAAAAAATATTCCGCACCACCTTGCGCGACATCACTGGCCGCCGGTCGGATCGCGAGCGGGCTATGCTTGCCATGACGACGCCCTCCGCAGCCGGATCAACAGGAGCGAGAAACCCATCACGATCGCGAAGAAAATGACGAGCAAGGAGGATGCGTAACCGATCTTCTGGTAGTTAAAGGCAGTCTGGAAGGTGTAGACATTCAGCGTCTCGGAGGCATTGCCGGGGCCACCGCCAGTCATCGCGAAGATGATGTCGAACGTCTTGATCGCGTCAATCGCGCGGAAAAGCACCGCGACCATGATCGCGGGCCGAAGGAGCGGCAGCGTGATCCGCCAGAATGACTGCCACGCCGTTGCGCCGTCAATACGCGCGGCCTCCATCGGCTCGGTCGGCAGAGCGGCGAGGCCGGCCAGCGTAATCAACATGATGAGCGGCGTCCATTCCCACGTATCTACCATCACCAGCGCGGGGATGACGATATGCGGGTCGCTCAGCCAGAGCACCTGCGGCAGATGCAATCGCGAGAAGATATACGGCAACGCGCCCTGCGTCGGGTTGAGGATCAGCGTCCACATCACTGCAATGACGACGGGCGTCGTCACCATCGGCAACAGCGCGATCGTGCGGGCGATGCTCTTGCCCCGGAATTCGCGATTCAGCAGCAATGCGAGCGAGACGCCGAAGAAGGTTTGCAAGACGATTGCCAGCCCGGCGAAGATCAGGGTGCGCCAAACGGCGAGCCAGGAGCGCGTATCTTCGGCGACAAAACGCTTAAAGTTTTCCAAGCCGATCCACTGCGGCGCGTCCGTGATCGAGCCGGACCACGCGTGCAGGCTCATCCACGCGGTGTAGGCGAGCGGGAAGACGACAAGAATGCCTACCGCCAGCACTGCGGGGATCGGGAAGATCCAGCGCGCGCGGCTGTCCCACCAGGTAGCCGTGAAGCGTCGGTTCGTTTGTTGCAGACCCTCCCGCGCGGTCGTCAGCCGCGCGGGGACTGTGGAGCGTGCCATCTCAATTCTTGTCCCGCGCCAGGAAAGCGACAAACTCCTGCTGCACGCGGTTCATCACGGTCTTGGCGTCCTGTCCGTTGATGACATCAATGACGCCGACGCTGATGATGTCGCGCGATTCCGCGACATGGATCACGGGCGGCAAGCCGGGCACGGAAGCCTTGAGCATGGCGAATGTCGAATCGAAGTACTCGCCGGGCAGTGCCGAACTCGATCGGGCCGCCGGGTTGCTCCACGCTGAGTTGCGCCCGACGGCGGTGCCGCCCGCGAGTACCTTGAGGACGTTTGCCTTGTTCGTCGCCCACTGGCAGAAGAACCACGCGGCTTCCTTATTTTTGGAGCCGGAGTAAATCGAGTAGGAATTGCCGTAGAGCGGTGGGAAGTTGCCTGCGGGGCCGGCGGGGAAAATGCCATAACCCATCTTCCCCGCGACGGTGGACTTCGTCTTATCCTCGAACGGCCCCGCGAAGCCCGCGCCATCGGTATAGATCGCCACGCGCCCCTGCTGGAAGAGCGCGCTCGCCTCGGGCCAGTTGAAGTTGGTCACACCGGGCGGGCCATACTTCTTGAGCAGCGAGGCGTAGTAATCCACCGCCTTGATGTCGCCTTCGCTGTTCATGATCGGCTGGCCGCTCTTGTCGAAGTAGCCGCCGCCGAAGTTGCGGAAGTACGGGTCAATCTGCGTCGCGTTCTGCGTCTTCTGCCCACGCGCAACGAAGCCGTAGACGGTCGGCGGGTTGTGCAGTTTCTTGGCCGCCGCCTCCATCTCGTCCATATTCTGCGGTGGCTTCAGCCCCGCCGCATCGAAGAGGTCCTTGCGATAGTAGGTGATGTTGGTGTCCATGTTTTCGGGCGTGCCGATCAATTTACCATTGACGCTGGCGATGTCTTTCGCACCCTGAAAGAAGTCGTTCCAGTCATAATCCGGCGCGGTCAGCGTCGGGCTGTTGAGGTACTCATCGAGCGGGGTGTACCAGCCATTCTTGGCGAACAAAAGCCGTTCCTGGTGCAAACTGGAGACGAAGACATCAATCGTACTACTCCCAGCGGTGAACTCCACCGTCAGTTTCTCACGCGAATTCGCCTCGGGCAGTTCCTCGTAATTGACTTTCATGCCCGTCAATTTCTCGAACTCCGGCAGGACATTCTTGATCGTCGTGTGCGAGGGATTGACCGGCACGAACAACCGCAGCGTTGTGCCCTTGTATTTCTGCCAGTCGAACGACCCACTCGTCGCCGGTGCGG
>JALYXG010000684.1 GCA_030947205.1 Chloroflexota bacterium | reverse complement strand
TTCGTGCAGATCAGCAGCATCATGCCGCAGAAGCGCAATCCGGTCGTGCTGGAGCACCTGCGCGCCCACCTCGCCTACATCTACGGCGACGCCGCAGCGGTGCAGACGATGACGCACAACGCCGCCTTCGCGGACACGAACGATGTCGAGGACGACATTCAGATTCCGCTCTATCGCGCCTTCGAACACGCCGAAAACGTCCTGACGCTTTTTGCGGCGGTGCTGGACACACTGCATGTGAATCGAGAGCGGATGGCGTCGCTCGCGGGCCGGGGCTTCACGACCGCGACGGAACTGGCGGACACCCTCGCGCGGGACTTCCATCTCCCCTTCCGCACCGCGCATGGCATCACCGCGCGGGTGGTGCAGGCCGCGCTCGCCGCCGACAAGGAAGCGGACGCAGTCACGGCGGCGGACGTACGCGACGCGGCGGCAATCGTTGGTCGCCCACTGCCAATCACCGAGGAAATGGTGCGCCGCGCTCTCGACCCGGTAGCCGTCGTCGCAGCCCGCAGCCTCCCCGGCGGCCCCGCCCCGGAACGGATGCGCACCACCATCGCCGGATCGCGGGAACGTCTTGAAAGCGACCGCGCGTGGCTGGCAAACGCCCGTCACAATCTCGCCGAGGCAGCCACGGCACGCGAACGAGCAGCGAATCTGATCGCCACAACGTAGACGCGTAGCCTCATGAGATCGGAGGGGCGCTCAGCCCTACCCCGCGAGCGCGGCGAGCAGTTGGCCGATGCCGTCGCCCTTGACCAGAAATACATCCGCGCCGGAGCGGAGGGCTGCGGCGCGGTATTCGCGATACATCGTCAGCAAAATAATGCGAATGCCGGGGCTATGCTGCTTGATCTGGCGGGTCGCCTCCAAGCCGTCCATCTTCGGCATCTGGACGTCCATCACGACAAGGTCGGGGTGGAGTGAATCGGCAAGATGTACCGCTTCTTCGCCATTGATCGCTTCGCCAACGACCGTGATATTCGGTCGCAGTTCGAACAGTTCTCGGAGTCCTTCGCGGCTGGCACGGTCATCATCAACAATCAGGACATTCATCGCCGAAAACTCGCACACACAACAGGTTTCAAAAGCCGACTTTGTGACGTTCCCATCGCTCGACATCTTTCAGTATCCCCTTCGCACGACCAGTACCCGTCGCTACAGCCAACGGTACTCCCTACGCAATTCGCTTGCCATCTATCGCAGGGACAGTTTCGCCGGGGCAAAATTCGGAACCGACCTGTCCTTTGGTACAGGTCGCTCGCGCTGATATAATCGGAATCGGCGAAGGAATCGGTTAGGAGTGACGCAGTTCGCGAGAGAAACCCGGTGGTGGCGGGCTTTAGCCTGCACCAGAGAGGCAGGCTAATGAACCTTAAAAACTTGATTGGGTACTGGGTTCACAGGCTGGAAAGCCTGTGCTACCGGTAGCGCAGGCTTTCCAGCCTGCTGCCCCACGATTACCCAGTTAAGTTGGTAATGTTCATAAGCCCGCCACCACCAAGAAATTGCCCCAACTGCGTACGTCCTATCGGTAGAGGGGTACGGCAACGTGGATCATGACTCAACCATCGTGACGCATCCGGCGCGCACTCCCCGGACGGTGCCGCCCGGTGGGCAAAACGCGCTGCTGGAAAGTTTCTCGGCGATCGCCGAAGCGCTCACCAGTGGCGGCGACCTCGCGACCGTGCTGCAATGCATTGCCGAGGAGTCGCTGCGCCTGCTGCACGCGACATCGGCGCGCGTCCGCATGCCCGACGCCACCGGCACGCAACTGTTGCTCGCCGCGCTCGCGGACGATGAAGAGTCCGATTTTCGCCTCCCGCCCCCCGACCCGGCCAGTTACCTTCGCACGGACTCCATCGCCGGCAGGGCGTTTCGGACTAACCAGGTCTATGTGGCGCGCGGCGCCCCCCGGCGAGGAGTCCCGGAAGAGCAATATGCCATGCACTGCACCGTGCCGCTGACCACACGGAACCGGACGCTCGGCGTCCTGACGATCTGGCGCGTCACCG
>JALYXG010000676.1 GCA_030947205.1 Chloroflexota bacterium | reverse complement strand
AGGCGAAGCGCGATCTCGGCTGGGAACCGGTCGTCCCCTTTGCCGAAGGAATGCGCTACACCTACGACTGGTTCCGCGCCCAGCAGCGCGCCGCCGAGCCGCAGATGGCCGTGGCGGCGGGGACGTAGTCCGTGGCTACCGTGCCGTCGCGGCATGTCCCTACCCCTCCACTTGCCCAGAGGGCGCCCGGCTTCCCCACGGGGGAAGGGGGAGCCATGAGGTCGGGAGAATTCTCTGATGAATCGCCCTCTGCCCAAGACGCGTTTCCTCCCCCTTCCCCCGTGGGGAAGGGGGCTGGGGGGTTAGGGCTTCCCTGGCGCGCCATCGGTATCGTCGCGCTCGTCGCGCTCGTCGCGGTGCTCGCGCTGGCGCGTGCGGGTGAATTGTCGTCGGTCTGGCAGGCGCTCAAGGGTGCGGATCCGCGCTGGGTATGCGCTGCGGTCCTCACACAGACGCTGCCATATCTCGCCTTGACACGGATTTATGCCTCGCTTTTCAGCCAGCAGGGGTATCCGCAGCCGTTGGGCTTGCTGGCCCGCGTGGCAACGGTCGTCCTGACGATCAACCGCGTGCTGCCAACAATGGGCGTGACGAGCAGCGTCTACCTCGTGACGACGCTCCGGCGGCGGCAGATCCCGGAGGCGCGCATTCTCGTCGTCCACACGATGGAGATCGTCTCGTATACCGTCGCCTTCGCCATCGTGACGACGTGGGGCCTGCTCGTCCTCGTCACGCGGAGCGCGATCGAGCAGGTGGAAATCCTCGTGCCGGTCGTGCTCGCGGCGGGCTGCGGATTTTTCGTGCTGCGCTGGCTGCGGCGGCGCGGCCTGAAGCCGCTCGTGCTGCGCTGGGCCTTCGCCGGGAACCGTGTGATCGGCGGTATCCTGCCGATCCGCGCCTTGCGCATCACTGAGGAGCGGATCGAACGATTCATCAACGAGATGTGGCACGGCGCGCGGCTCGCCGCCACCCGGCCCGATTGGTTCGTGCGTGCCGTGCTCTGGCAGCTTGCCTCGCTGGGTGGGGACTGCCTGACCATCGCTTGCGCACTCGCCGCACTCGGCGCCCCGACGCATCCAAACACGATCATCATCGCCTTCGCGGGGGCGACGGCGCTCTCCGCCATCTCCTTCCTGCCGGGTGGCGCAGGTTCGTTTGAGGCGGCGATGGTCGTCATCCTCGTGCGGCGCGACATCCCCTTCGAGGCAGCCCTGGCGGCGACGCTGATCTTCCGTGGCCTCACCTTCTGGCTGCCGCTCGCGCTCTCGCCACTGCTGTTCGCGCGCCGGGAACGCCTGCAACCCTCGTTGCTCTGATCGCCTCATCCATTCCGGGACCACATATCAAACTGAGCCAGGAGTTGCTTGGGGCAATCGCATCTAAATTGTGGAGCCAGCGCCTTCGGTTTCTGGCATGCTGTACCACCGTTTCTCAGGAAATGGTGCTCTCGTGGGGGCGTTTCGCCTGAGGCCGAACAGCAAACGCGACGGACGTGCGTGGTTTTCCGGGCGGTCAGCGAGCAATCTCAGGCGGAATGCCTCATTCATCAGAGAATCTGTGGACGATGTCATTTAGATGCGATTGCCCTGCGCATCGCCGCCCCAACCCTTCTCAATGGCCGCGTGCTTCTGGTATACTCCACGCAGCACCAGGACAATCAGCGGAACGGCGAGCGACGCGGGCGGTGAGGGGAGACGAATGACGAACTTCGAGCGTATCCAGCGACGTGCGGCACGGGCCGCGATCACCCCGGCGCACGCGCCGCCGGCGCGCGACGAGGACGAGCGAGCTCCCGCCCGGCCTCCGCATGACGGTGGGAATCTCCTCACCCGCCTCACCGGCCCGGCCGCCGGCCCCGCCCCCTTCGTCCAGCGCAAGCAGACCCCCGTCTCCCGCGATGCCGACTGGGCAGCAAATCAGGCCCGCTACGCCGTCGCCCCTTTCGTCCAGCGCAAGCAGATCCCCGCCTCCCGCGATGCCGACCAGCCCGGCGACCACACGACCGGCCTGCCCGAGACGCCGCACGCGGCGCCGGGCGAGACCGGCGTCATGCAGTTCGCCAAGGGCATGTGGGGGAAGGTGCAGGGAGGGCTGAAGGATATCCCCGCCCTGATGGACGATGCATCCCAGGAGAAGACGAAGACCAAGCAGGGGACCACCTGGGCGCGGCGGATGGACAAGACCGACCGCATTTCCGACCCGACCGCCTACATGAGCACCCCGGAGGTCGCCGCGCATCTCGAGGAGTTTAAGGAGGGCGCGCACGCCTTCATTAAGCCGGAGTTCCACGAGAAGATCAACAAGGAATGGAAGGACGGCGGGTTCGGCGGCTGGGGCCGGGACGCCAACTTCGTCGCCCCCCTGAGCGAGGCGAACAGCCTGGTGGCGGAGGCGCACAAGAAGGCGGGGCTGCTGACGGTCGAGCAGCGGCTCGGCATCCCGTCCGGCAAGGACTGGTCCTGGGCGCACCCGCAGAAGAACCCCGAGAACAAGCTCTTCCGCTATATCCTGCACAAGCCGGACGCCTTCGGCCTGCGCATGGCGACGGGGCGCGAGAGCGGCGCCTACAAGGAGGAGTGGGAGGCGGGCGGCAAGACCCTGGGCGGCGGGAGCGAGGCGGTGATTGATAAGCTCTCGATGGGCGATCTGAGCGACGCCAAGAGCCGGGGGGATCTGGAGGTGAAGGAGGAATCCTTCCCCGAGACTCCGACAACCGGCGGGGACGCTCAGGGGGGCGCGGCCCCGTCCGCCGGTGCCACGCCGCCCGCGCCCACAACGCCGTCCACCGGCTAGAGCGGGGATCACAGTAGCGGCGGCGGGCGTCAGCCTGCCGCAGCGGGGACGGCATACCACCCAAAGGGTACCCGGAGCCCGCCGCCACTAGGTCAATGCCTCTGCACAATGCGGTAACGCCAAGGCCGCTCATGCGTCGCCCCGCGCCTCGTTGAAGGCGGCGCGGAAGCGAGCGGGATCCGGGAGATCAGGCAGTTCGCGCTCAAGATACGACAGGATGAGGCGGCGGTGCAAGCCGGATGCACCCTGGCATGGTCGAATGGGCAGACGGAAGGGCAGGTGACACGCTTGAAGTTGTTGAAGCGGCAGATGTACGGGCGAGCAAAGTTCGATCTGTTACGGCACCGTGCGCTCACCGCATGAAAGCGGTATCACCAAACCGCGGGAAAGCCCAGGCCGCTGGCGAATCGCCCTCCTCCGCCCCTCACGGGACTCGACATCATCACGAAAGAACGCTTCCAGCACGGGCGCTAGCGCCTCGGGGTGCACGTCATGGGTCTGACCTTCGAATGCACGCAGCTGCGCATGCGGCATCGCCCGGCTGAGCACATGCGCCGCGTCCCGCATCACGGGATGGCTCGCGCCGCCATACATGACGAGCGCGGGCGCGCGGACGGCGGCGGCCCGTTCGGCGGGGACGCCGCCATCTTCGCCGAGGAGGGCGATGTGATCGTAGGCGAGCGTCGGCGCGAGTGTCTGCAACATCGGCCAGAACGGCGCATGGCGCATCCCCTCGACCTGGTCGGCGGGCATCCCGGTATATTCCATGAACAACGCAACGGCATCACCGCCGCGACCGGCGGCCAACATTTCGGCGAGCCGCCCGATGTACGTGTTCCATGCCTGCCGGTTTCCAAGGTCCTCATGGTACGGGGCGTCGTACATGACGAGCTTCGTAACGTTCTCGCCGAGCGCCGCCGCCGCTTCCAGGACGAGGGCAGCCCCCGAAGAGTGACCGAAGAGGGATGCCGACCCGCCGGCCGCAGTGATGAGCGCGTCGAGATCCTCGATCTCGCGCGCGACCGCATAGGGCGGCGTATCTCCGCTGTCTCCTCGGCCGCGGCGGTCATAGTTATAAACCGTGAACTGCGGCGCGAGGAGTCGGGCGATTTCCGGTCCGGACCACGATAACCGGGCGCACAGCGCGCCGGCTACCAGGATAACCGCAGGCCCTTCGCCCCGCCGATCGTACGCGATGCTCGTGCCGTCCTTGGACGCGACGGTCTGGTGAAGCGTATCCATGTCGTTCGCTCTCCTCATCACTGATCGGCGTCGGACGCCCCGGCGACGCCCGACATCCCCCGACATCAGGTAGTCGCTCGGCGCGAGAGCAAATCGACAACGCCCGACCGCTGTTTGCCACGGCCACCGCACATGGATGTGGGATAGGGTGTGGCTACATATGCCGCCGATGCGACCGATACGTGTTAAGCGACTCTTGGCCTGGTTGCACAGATGTCCACCTATGAAGACGCGCCCCAGATGTCCCGCGCGGTTTCGGCGACGAGCCGTAGTTTGGCTTCCTGCTCGGCACCGGTGAGATGATTCCCTTGCTCCGTCGAAGCGAAGCCGCATTGGGGGCTGAGCGCCAATCGCTCCAACGGCACGAAGGTCGCCGCTTCCCGGATGCGCTCGATGATCTCGTCCTTGCCTTCCAGCGCGCCTTTTTTCGTCGTGACCAGCCCGAGGACGACGGTGCGGTCGTCGGGGACGTGCCGGAGCGGTTCGAAGCCGCCGGAGCGCGCGTCGTCGTATTCGAGCAGAAAGCGCTGGAATCGCGTGCGTTGAAAGACCTGGGCGGCGATGGGGTCGTAGCCACCGCTCGCGTAGAACTTGCTTTGGTTGTTGCCGCGGCAGAGATGAATGCCGAACACCACGCCAGGATGATCGCCGATCACCGCATTGTCGAGTTCGATGCAGCGGTCCAGCAGAAGATCGGGGTCATTGCCCCGCTGTCGGTAGCCCTCGCGGATCGCGGGGTCAATCAAGGCGGCATATTGCGGTGCGTCCACCTGGATGTACGTGCAGCCCAGGCGGATCAGCTCGTCCACTTCGGCGCGCAGGATGTCCACGACATCGGCGAGGTAGGCATCAATCGTCGGATACGCCCCCCGCGACTTCTCCGGGTCGTAGTAGGCCGCTGCCTGCTGCGCGCTGATCAGCGTCACCTTTGCTGCACGGTCAGTGCGGGCGCGCAGGTAGGTGAACTCCTCCGCGCAGAGATGTCGGCGGCGCTTCAGGCGTGAAACGACGACGGGCCGCTGGAGGACCAACTCATTGCCCTGCTCGTCCCGGAAGGGGATCGCCCAGCCGCCGGATTTGTCGAAGCCTTCGATGGCGTCAATGAAGTGCCCATAGAAAGCGAAGCGCCGCATCTCGCCATCGCTGACCACATCAAGCCCGGCTTTGACTTGCAGAGCGATCGCCTCGTCCACAGCGCGGTCTTCGATTTGCTTGAATTCCGCGTCGCTGATTGCGCCTGTTGCATGGTGGTCGCGCGCCTCTTTCAAATATGTCGGTCGCAGAAGACTCCCGACGACATCGCTGCGGTATGCTACCATCGCGGCCCCCTTTTTGAGACGTCTCCTCGCTCATTCATACACGCGATAGTGTACTGCACTACCGGCACAGTTGTTCGCGCGGCAAGCGTCTCTTCGCCGTATTCGCCGTAGACGCATCGGCATGGCGGTTGTACCCTCCGGTCATGAAGATTGTCGAATCATTCAGCCGGGCCGTAGGGATATGTTCACTACTCATCATTGTGCTGACGGGCTGCGCGCGCGGGGCGGCGCCACCGACCGCGACCGCCTCTCCTATCGCGCCGAAGAAGTTGCCGCTGATCGGCGTTAGCCTTGCCAATGTTGATACGACGGACGTGACACTGATCCAGAAGGGGCTGGCGGATAACCAGCGCAAGAACGACGTTTCGCTCATCTATCGCTCGGCGGACGGCAAGGCGGAGAAGCAAGCCTCGGACAT
>JALYXG010000653.1 GCA_030947205.1 Chloroflexota bacterium | reverse complement strand
TAGTAGATGTCGAGGCGGACCATCTCCTCAAACGTCAGGTCGCTGCGGCCGGAGACTTGCCAGAGGCCGGTGATGCCGGGCGTGACGGCGAGGCGCTGATGGTGCCACGGCTCATAGCGCTCCACCTCGGCGCGAACCTGCGGGCGCGGGCCGACGAGGCTCATCTTGCCGATCAGCACGTTGAACAACTGCGGCAACTCATCGAGGCTCGTCGGGCGAATGAAGCGGCCGACGCGCGTGCGGCGCGGGTCTTCCTTGTGCTTGCGCAGTCGCACGTCGCCATTGCCGTTGGACAGCACCGCCGCCTCCATCTGGGGCGCGTTCTGCTGCATCGAGCGGAACTTGTAGCAGGCGAAATTCTTGCCGTTCTTTCCAACGCGCGTTTGCCGGATGAAGATCGGGCCGGGCGTTTCCATCTTGATCGCGATAGCGATGAGCAGCATCGGAATCGCCATGACGGCGAAAGCGGCAGTCGCGCCGAGGATGTCCACGCCGCGCTTGATCCAGAGGTTCCACCCCCGAATCCGGCTGGCGCGCACGCTGATCAGCGGCACGCCATTCAGTTCATTGATCTGCACCCGTCCGAGTGAGAGTTCGAAGACATCCGGCACGAGTTGGAAGCCGACATCCGCCTCGCGGCAGGTCGTGATCACGCTCAGAATGCTGTCGTGCGCCTGCGGCGGCAGGGCGATAACCACCTCGGAAATGCCGCCCTCCTTGATGACCGTGGCGAGGGCGTCGCTCCCGCCCAGCCGCTCCGGTCGCATGATGCTGCGGCTCGTCGCGATTGCCCAATCCTCCCCGACAGGCAGGTCATCCACGAAGCCGACGAGGTGGAAGCCGAGGTCGTTCTGCGTCGCGAGGTAGCTCATCACCCGCTGCGCCGCCGGGCCGGAGCCGACGACGACTGCTCGCTCCACACCAATACCACGCTGCCAGAGTTGGTCGCGCACCAGCCGCCGGACGCCGCGTTCGAGCGTCACGAAAAAGAGGATCGCCCCCCACGCGTAGACGACGAAGAGACGGGACGAGACGAACTCCGGCTGCAGGAAAACGATCACCAGCACGGCGGCATTGGCAACCGTCACCGCGCCCCAGGCGAGCGTCGCTTCCGCCAGAAACGTCGTGCCGCGCGGCAAGCGATACAAGCCGCGCACACCAAAGGCGACGACAATCGCGCCGACCAGCAGAAAGGCGTAGAAGCGGTAGTCATCGAGGGTACGGAAATCGAACCCGCCGACCGTGCCGCCCAGTTGCGCCGTGTAGCGCGCCCAATAGGCGAGGCGAAAGGCGAGCGCGACGGTGAAGGCATCGAGGAGCATCAGGGCAACGATCCCGAGCGGCCCGAACCAGCGCGGATACGCGGCACGCGCGGCGCGCGGCGTAGAAGGCGACAGGGCCCGTTCTCGCTCGATCACTGACACAATAGCGTCCCACCTCCCCACCGGTCGCCTCACGGGGTCGGAATTCCCGATTTCCCGCCCTCGACGCTTCGGCGCTCGGCCCTCAACCCTCGCGGCGAGTATAGCATACAGTAAAGTGTACGTACACCCGAAATGGCGATAATCCGCATGGGGAATGCGCTGGAGGGAGGCTTAATGAAACACCGGCGTGCCCCCATTTGTGTCATCGCACTCGCTTCTCTTGTAGTAGCGGAGGCTGATGAACCTTACCAACTTGATCCGGTAGTTGGGTGGGGCAGGTTTCCGGGTGCCCACCGGGCGGCATGCCAGACTCACAGGTTACAAACCTGTGCCACCGGTCACGGTTTCTTCTCGGGCGGCGGTCCCACGCCATTGAGTGTGTTCACGACCTGAATAAGATCGCCCAACTCGTAGAAGTCCACGGCGATGATGTTCGGCAAATGCCCGCGCTCCTGCTGGCATTGCCGCGCCCGCGCCAGCAGGAAATCGTAGTCGTTGACGATTGTCGCATCGGCCGGCGAGGGTGGAATCTTCTCGATCCAGTGGTTGATCTGGAAAAGCGGGTTGCCCGGCTGACCCCGGTTTGGCTGGCAACTGAACTCCCCCGGCGCCTTGAAGGTGTACGGCGTCTCCTGGACGAGCGAAAAGCCGTCGTGATACCAGTCGGGCTTCGGTTTGTTGCCGACATTTTCGGAAAGCACGACGACGCGCTCATCGTTCTGGATCATCTCGCGCAGAGTCGGGAAGGGTGTGCCCGGCGCATGCGTGTAGACCTCATCAATCAACCGGCTCCGGTTAAAGGCCGCATCCATGTCCTCCGGGGAAACGTAATCCTCGAAGAAAAGGATGATCACCTCATTCGGGTTAGCGTCCAGCCAGTCGTTGATCTCGCCGAGCGCCGTGTCGAGCGGCGTCGCGCCCAATTCGCAGAAGACGTGGCACAGGTAAACTTGCCGCTTCGCGCCCGCCTTGGCGCCCGTAATGCGCCGCGCCGCGATCCGCTGCGCAGCGGCGATCACCTCCGGGTCCACGCCCGCCTCGACGATCTTGCGCGCGCTCGGGTCGCTCGTATCGGTGCTGACTCCGCCATCGCCAGCGTAGCCGTAGTGGGCATCAATCAATAGCGCGCGGACGCCGAAATCGAGCTGATCTATGATGCCACCGTCGTGCTCGGCGTTCAGCCAGCCCGGCGACTGGGCTGCGGACATCGAGTTGTGCGTCGCGGGGAAGACGATCTCGTCCAGCCGACGGTCGCAGAGTTCCTTGAAGCCGTTGCAGGTGTCGGCATCCGACGCGGAAACATAATTGTCGCTGCGGAGCGCGTCGCGCTGCGTATAGAGGGCGAAGCCACCGACCGCCACGAGGCCGACGAGCGCGGCAATGGCGAGCGGTCGGGCATTGAGGCCGACGGGGAGCCGCCGTCGCGTTGGCGGCGCGTCTGCATCGGCGGTGACGGGGGCGGTAGACCACCCAGCGAGACGCACCAGTTCGGTGACCGCGAAGTAGATTGCGAGCAGACCGACCGCCCGCGCTGTCATGGCGATCACGAGGCTTGGGTAGGCAAGCAGCAGCCCACCGGCGACGAGGACGCCGAGGATGTACAGCAGTTTGCCCCAGCGCGTCGTCGGTGTCCGCGTGGCGATGCGGCGCGCATTCTCGATCTGGGCGCGCGCGGTGGCGAGCCGGAGCGTCGCGGAGGCGGACGCGGCGAGCAGCACGCCGACGATCCCCATCACCTTCACCCAGGCGTACAATTCCTGGAGAAAGATGTTGTAGACTGCCGAAACCGCCGCAGAGGAGGCGAAATCGTCGAACTGGCCGACGAGCAGATCGCGCCCGATGGCGAGGGCGAGCCAGATAATCAGCGCGCCGAGGGCAAGGGCGATGCCGATCCCGGTCAGCGCGCGCCGCCGGTTCGCCGCGATAGCCACCGCGCCGATCAGCAGGAGCAGCCCGACGATCCCCAACGCCAGCACGATCCGCTCGATGATGACGCCCGTTTCGACGATTCGCGCGGCATATGGGCGGTCGGAGAGTTTAATCAGCCCCGTGCGGAACCCGACCGGGACATTCGCCGCGAGGTTTGGGTCGAACGCCTTGAGCGCGCCGAGGACAATCGTCGTCCCGTCGGAGATGTCGAGCACGAGCGTCGGCTTGTCGGTACTGAAAAAAGTGCGATGCACCTGCAAGAGCGCGGTCGTGAGGATTTTCTGGAACGGCCTGCTGCCGATCACGCTATCAACGACGGTCTGGATCAACGGGCGGGCGGCGATCAAGTCCTGCCGCTGCGCGATGATCTGGTCAACGAGTTCGCTCTCGATCTCCGCCTTCACCGCCGGTTGCTGGACCGCCTTGACGGCGGTGCCCGCGAAGCGGCTGGACGAATAGACCGTGTCGTAGACGGACCCGGCCACGACCCCCGCCATCACGAGGATCGCGCCGACGACGACGAAGAGCGTCGAGAGCGCCGACCGTGCGCCCGTCCGCGCCCGCCACTGCCGCCCCCCCACATCCCCTGCCATCTTCCCGCCCCCTACAATCAATATCGAAACGTCGCGTCAGTATACGACAGGGACGAAACCGGGGAGAACCGCAAAGACGCAGAGGACGCAAAGATCGCAAAGAGGGAAAGTGAAACATACTCCTTCAAAATCCTCCTTTCCCCTTCGCGTCCTTTGCGCTCTTTACGTCTTTGCGGTTCTCCCCAGTTTCGTCCGCAGCCCGCGTGCTATACTCCCTGCGGGAGATGGGCGCGGCGGGCAGCGGGGAAGCGATCGTGGTGGCATGAGCGAGACGGACGGGGACGAGCAGCAGCGGCTCTGGACGCCGTGGCGCATGAACTACGTCGGTGGGGAGCGCCGCCCGACGCCGCCCGGTGTGAGCATCTTCAGCGCGATTGCCGCCGACCCCGCGCACGACGCGGAGAACTTCGTCCTGTATCGTGGCGTGCGCGCTTTTGTCGTGATGAATCTCTACCCCTACAACACCGGCCACTGCATGGTCG
>JALYXG010000635.1 GCA_030947205.1 Chloroflexota bacterium | reverse complement strand
CTGCCGCAGCCCTTGCCGGTTATGGGCGATCAGCACCTGCATTTCCAGGCTCAATTCCAGTTCATCGGCGGAGCGACCCGCTTCCGCGCACGCCGCCGATACATCGCGGATGCGCTCGCGCACCTGCGGCACCGTCGCCGGGGTGGTATTCCAGCCCTGCCCGTAACGCGCGCAGGCGCGGAGCATCGCCGGGTTTACCCCCCCGAACCAGATCGGTGGGTGCGGCCGCTGCACGGGGCCGGGATTGCAGACCGCGCTGTCCAGCCGGTAGTGCGCGCCCGCAAACGTCACGGCCTCGCGCGATTTCCAAAGGGCGAGCGTCAGTTCCAGGCCTTCGACCATCAGTGCCACGCGCGTCTCGATGTCGTCGTCCCACGGCAGCCCATACGCCAGGTATTCGTCGCGCTGATTGCCGCAATCGAGGAAATACACGAAGCGTCCGTTGCTGATCTGATCCAGCGTCGCCACCATCTTGGCAACGAGCGCCGGTGGCCGGAAGAAGTGCGTCTGATGAATGAGACCGAGGGTGGCGCGGGTCGTCCCCCCGGCGAGCGCCGCGAGCACCGTCCACCCTTCAAGGATCGCCTCGTCCTTGCCGCGCATCAGGTGATCGGCGACCCAGATGGAGTCATACCCCAACGCCTCCGCCTGCCGCGCCAGGCTCATTGTCCGCGCCGTGTCGAGCGCGGGATACGACGGGGTACGGAACAATTGGAGGCCGGGGGCGGCGAAGATCGGCACACAGAAACCGAATTGGACGCGCGGCATGCTCACTTCTTCCTCCCGCAATCGTGGGTGACGGCCACGGCGTCATCAGCCGCCCACGTTCACCGTCTCGATGTCGCTGAAATAGGACGATTCCTCGCCCTGCATGAAGCGTTCGATGAAGACCGCAGCGCCGGATCGCTCCGATTCGAGGAAGCTGTAGATCACCGCCAGTGCCCGCAACCCTTCGATCCCCCCGACTTCGGGCGCGCGATCCGCAGCGATTGCGTCGGCAAAATCGGCCAGTTCGATCGCCAGCAGGTTCGCATCAATATCGTTGAAGGCGAACTCGTACGACGCGAGCCGGTCGCCGCCGAAAAGCGCCGCCGTCGTCGCATCGAGGCGAAAGCCGGGGACGAGGCCCAAGTGTTCCGCTTCCGGCACCGCTTCGTCCGTGCCGTCGCGGCGCAACGTCAGGCCGAGGGGCTGGCCCGAGCGGTCGCGCGGGATCGAGAGCGAGCCGTTCGTGCCGTAGATCATCCGCGTGAAGTGCGTCTCGCCGCGCCCGGCGCGGTTCATCATCCAGTTCGCAATCGCACCACTCGCGAAGCGGGCGACGCCGACCGACAGGTCCTCCGCGTCAACGGGATGCCAGACGCCCTCCGCGTCAACGCGCCGGCTGTCAATCTGGTCGCTCATGCCCATCACCCGCTCGATGGGGCCGAGGTAGAATTCGAGCAGGTCGGTGTAATGGATGCCCATGTCCACGATGATCCCGCCGGACTGCCGCTGATGCCGCCACGGGGTGATGTTGACCCGCTCCCCCGCGCCGGAGGTGGACTGCACGGCGAGGAAAGCCCGCCCGAGCACGCCCGCGTCGAGGATCGCCTTCGCCAGGCGGTTGATCGGGTCGCGCCGGTAGTTCTCGGCCACCGCGAGTTTCCGGCCGGTCCGTGCGGCGGCCGCGATCAGTTGCAGGCTCTGGCGCACGGTTAGGGCAATCGGCTTCTCGACCAGCACATGCACGCCCGCTTCGAGCGCTTCGACACCAATCGTGGCATGCAGATGCGGCGGCGTTGTTACGATCAGCGCGTCGAGGTCGGGGATCGCCCGGCGCAATTCGTCGAACGACGCGAAGACCTGCGGCTCCTCGCCGAGCAGTTCGGTCGCCCGGTCGCGCGCCAGTTCGGCATTCGCCCGCGCGATGTCGCAGACGGCCACCAGGGCGATGTCGTCCCGGCCAATGCCCCGCAACTTCTGGAAGCCGACGATGTGTCGCCGCCCCATGCCGCCGCAGCCAAAAAGCGCCACCTTCAGCGTCATCCGCGCGCCTCCCCTCGAATTGCGTAGCCGAGACCGGCGAGATAGTCGGCGTTGATCCGCGCGCTCGTTGCGGGAGAAAGATCGCTGCGGCTGTTCTCGATCACCACCCAGCCAGCGAACCCCCGGTCGTCGAGGTCGCGGAGGAGTTGGGGGAAATCAATGCCAATCGTCCCCCGGCCCAACTCGACGAACGTGCCCCGCGCCCAGTCCTTCAGGTGGATGTAGCCGATGCGGTCCCAGAAGCGGTGAAATGTCTCGCGCGGGTCCTCGTCAACGAGCGCGATGTGCGAGGCGTCCAGACACAAGCGGAGCGCCCGCGTGCCGCCCAGCAGCCGCTCGACCTCCTCGGCGGTCTCGACCGTCCAGCCGGTGTGCGGGTGGTAGGAGACGGCCACACCCTTGTCCGCCGCGTACACGGCCAGTTCCTCGAAGAAGGCCGAGAGTTCGGCGTATTCGCCGGCGGTCGGTGACCGCTGGCGGAGCCGCGCCGCGCCGCCGATCCCGTACGCGGTCGCCCCCATCTCGGCGGCATAGTCAATCCGGCGCTTCTGGATGGTGCGCTGCCGGTCATCGAGCGGCAGCGTGACGGAGCCGAACAGCGTTGCGACGCGGAGGCCATCGAGTTGTTCCAGCAGCACCGAGCGCGGCCCGAGCCAGTCGAGCGCGTGCTGGTACAACTCGACTGCGCCCCAGCCCGTTTCCCGAATCTCGCCCAACGCGACCGCGAGATCGCAGGTCGGCCCCCAGTTGATCGTGCTATACGCGAACTGCACCATACCCGATCCCTCCCGATGCGCTAGCCCTTGAGGCCGCTCGACGCAATGCCCTGGATGATCCACTTCTGCGCGACGATCCACAGGACGAGGAGCGGCAAGATGGAAAGGGCGACCGCCGCCATCATCACGGCGCGATCCTCCCCCGCCGTGCCGCTCAGTTCGGCAATCGCCATCGGCAAGACCTTCATCTGCGGGGAGCGGATCACGATCAGCGGCCACAAGTAGAGCTTCCAGGCGTTGAGGAAGGTGAGGATGCCGTACGCACTGAGGACCGGGCGGCTGAGCGGCAGGGTGAGCCGCCAGAATTGCTGCCAGTAGTTCGCGCCGTCGAGCCGCGCCGCCTCGTAGTATTCGTCCGGGATGCGCAGGAAGAATTGGCGAAACAGGAAGGTGCCGAACGCGCCGTGGGCGACGACGGGCGCGATGATTCCCTGATAGGTGTCCACCCACCCGAGATGGACGATCACGATGTAGGAAGGGATGAGCGTGACCTGCGACGGGATCAGGATCGTCCCGAGATAGAGGAGGAAGATCTGGTCGCGAAATGGGAAGCGCAGGCGCGCGAACGCAAACCCGCCCATCGTCGTCACGAGGCCCTGGATGAGCACGATGCTGCAGGTGACGATCACGGAGTTGAGGAAGACGCGCGGGTTGATGACATGGAGCGCGTTCGGGTAGTTGCTCCACTTGATCGGGTTCGGTATCCACTCCGGCGGATAGGCGAAGACCTTCGACAGCGGCTTCAGCGAGGTCGAAATCATCCACAGGAACGGGACGAGGTTGACCAGCGCGGCGGCGACCAGGACCACGAACAGGAGCGTGCTGACCATCGGGTTGCGGGTCACACGGCGGAACATCAGTAATGGACCCACTTTCTCTGGACGCGCCAGTTGACCAGCGTGAAGATGAAGACGACGAGGAAGAGCAGATACGACTGCGCGGAGGCGTAGCCGAACTGGAAGAACTGGAACGCGTTCTGGTAGATGTTGTAGATGAACGTATTGGTCGCATTGAGCGGACCGCCCTGCGTCATCACATTGACGATGTCGAACGAACCGAACAGGACATGCACGATCGTCGTCAGCACGACAAAGAACGTCGTCGGCGTGATGAGCGGTATCGTGATGCTGCGGAATTGCTGCCACCCCGACGCGCCATCAATCTCCGCCGCTTCGTACAAGTCCCGGGGAATCTCCTGCAAACCGGCGAGATAGAGAATCGTGTTGAACGGCAGCGCCATCCAGATCGTCACGAGAATCAAGGAGGGCATCGCCCACGTCGTGTTGTACAGCCAGTCGTGCGGCGAAACGCCGAAACGGGTGACGAGGTAGTTCACCAGTCCGTTGTCTTTCGCGTATAACCATCGCCAAACCGCCGCCGCCGCCACCGGCGAGGTGACGAGGGGCAGGAAATAGATGCCGCGCCAGAAAGAGGTGAAGCGCGTCACCGAATTGAGCAGGATCGCGCTCAATAACGAAAGGCCAACAATTGGGATGGCGCTGCCGAAGAGGTAGGAGAGCGAGTTTCGGGCGAGTTGCGACGTCAAGGGGTCGTGGAAAAAATGCACGTAGTTGGTGAACCCGATGAAGTGCGGCGTGCCGATGATGTTCCACTTGAAAAAGCTCATGTACAGGCCATAAAAGACGGGAAAGGCCATGAAGACAAGGAACAGCGCGAGATTCGGCCCAAGGAAGAGCAGCACCCACGGCCAATCGTAGCGCCGGAGTTTCTTCGCCCGTTGCGCTTTCCCGCCAACCGCCACGTCGCTGCGGAGCGATACATCCGTCTGCACGATCATCCCCCCATGCGTGTTTCACTGTAAAGTGTGGGGACACCGCCAACACAATGTCCCCGCACATTCGTCGCGATTACTGGAGCGACGCGGTGGCCTGCACGGCCATGTTCTTGACCGCCTGCTCCGGCGTCATCTTGCCGAGCAACACCGCATCCACGCCGTCCGTCATCGCCTTCAGGAACGGCCCGGTACTGTAGAAGGGCAGGGAAGGCGGCAGCATGGCCGTCTGCGTCGCGCTGACGAAGATGTCGTTGTTCGCGGGCGGCGGCGGCAGGCTCCGCCAGGTGGCATCGTTGTAGAAGGTCTTGATCGGCGGCACGACGAGGTACGACTGCATGAAGACCTGCA
>JALYXG010000594.1 GCA_030947205.1 Chloroflexota bacterium | reverse complement strand
CTGCACCCACTGGAAATACTGGAGCATGAAGTTCGGGTTCGGCGCGTGCAGCGTGAACTTCACGTTGAGCGGGGCGATCGCCACGATGTCCTTCACCGCGTTCTTCATGTCGAAGGCGAAGTTGAGGGTAGACGCGCTCACGCCGATGTCGCGCAGCATGTTGCTGACGAAGACGATATCGTTGCTCGTGAACGGCATGCCGCCGCTCCAGATAATAGTCGGTCGCAGATGAATACTAACAACTTACTCCGGTAATCGGGGGGGCAGGTTTCCGGGCGCCCTCCGGGCGGCATGTCAGGCGCACAGGTTGCAAACCTGTGCCACCAATAGCCGAGTGCCCTCTGGGTAGATTCAGCCTGCGTCCCCGACCCGGGAGGCAGGCTGGAAAGCCTGCTATTACCAAGAAAAACGCTCCAACTGCGTAGGTCTTCCCTTACTAATCGACGGGGCGAGGGCCGGGATCGCTGAGGTCGGTATCGTGCAGGTGATTGATGACGCGGACGGTCAGGTCGTTCTCGCAGCGGATCTGGCAGGAGAGGCGGACATTCTCCGGCAGGTCCTCCTCGCGCGCGAGCCGTCCCTGCTCCGCCTCGCCCATCGGCCCGGCATCGCCCGCCAGCAGCTCGACGCGGCAGGTCGTGCAGCGCGCGTTGCCGCCGCAGCGGTGCAGGATGTCAATACCCGCATCCTCGATGGCGAGAACGAGTTTCTTCCCTTCAGCCACCTCGAATGCTTTTTCTCCCTCGGCCGTGATCGTCGGCATGCGTCATCCTTTCCCTGTCCATACACGAAACTACACTCCGCCCATCGCAGAGGCTACCCGACATCCCTTGCACACGCAATGCCGCCGGGAGTTGTGACCCTGTCGGAATCGTTGCCCTGTAACGACTGGTTCCGCATTTCACCCGCCGGAGTCCCGCCCGATTACCATTCTCCCCTGGGCTTCGCGCGATGCTGCCTATGATAGAGTAGGCTTGCCTTGCACGTCGGTGGGGCAGGTTTTCAACCTGCCGAACACAGGTTGAAAACCTGTGCCACCTTCTGCTCATGAAGGGGGAGTCTGATGCCACGAACGGAAATACGACCGGGAAATCTCATCGGCATGGCGACGACGGCGATTGACACGCCCGCTTTGGTGATTGATTGCGACGCGATGGAGCACAATCTGCGGACGATGGCGGAGTTTTTCCGCGACAAGCCCGCCCGTCTCCGCCCGCACGCCAAGACGCACAAAAGCCCGACAATCGCGCACAAGCAGATCGCCCTCGGCGCGGTCGGCATCACCTGCGCCAAACTTGGCGAGGCGGAAGTGATGACCGAGGCCGGCATCAAGGACATCCTTGTCGCCAATCAAATCATCGGCCCAACCAAGATCGCCCGTCTGATCGGACTCCTTCATCATACGCGCGTCACGGTCGCGGTGGATGATCCGGAGAACATGCGCGACCTCGCCCGCGCGGCGGCGGCGCAGGGCGTCGAACTCGATGTGCTGGTCGAGGTCAATACCGGCATGAACCGCTGCGGCGTCGAGCCGGGCGAGGCGGCGGTGCAATTGGCGCGCATCGCCTCCGACCTGCCAGGCATCCGCTTCCGGGGCATCCAGGCGTACGAGGGTCATCTCGTCAACATCAAGGACGATGACGAGCGCGCGGGCCGGGTCGCGGCGGCGATGGCGCCGATCATCGAGACGCGCCGGGCAATCGAGGCGGCGGGCATCCCGGTCGGCATCGTTTCCGGCGGCGGTACCGGCACCTTCGCGCATACCGGCACGACGGCCGGGTTCGATGAGGTGCAGGCGGGGTCGTACGTCTTCATGGACAGCACGTATGTGGGTGTCGGCGGCATCGGCGAGCGATTCCGGCCCGCCCTCACCGTCCTCGCGACGGTAATTAGCCGCCCGCTGCCGGAGCGCGTCATCCTCGACATCGGCCGCAAGACGCTCGGCACCGATCACGGCACCCCGACACTCAAGGGCTACTCGGAAGGAATTACGTTCAAGGGATTCTCCGAGGAACACACGACGATGATCGTCGAAGGCCCCGCCCGTGCCCTCCGCCCCGGTGACACCGTCGAGGTGATCCCCGGTCACGTCTGCACGACCGTCAATCTCTACGACTGCTACTACGCCACCCGCAACGGCGCCGTCGAGGCCATCTGGCCCGTCGCCGGTCGCGGTAGGTCACAATAAGAATGGACAAACGATAACGCAGAGACCGCAGAGGACGCAGAGGAGAAAAAGAAAAAAGAGCTTGATCTTCTCTGTGTTCTCTGCGGCCTCTGCGAACTCTGCGTTATCGTTTCCGGCGTCTTTGGCTTGAAACGGAGGATGCGATGACCGGGATTTACGAGCGCCTTGGGATTCGGCCGCTGATTAATGCGCGCGGGACGCACACGCGGCTCGGCGGCTCGATCATGCCGCCGGAAGTACTCGACGCGATGCGTGAGGCGGCGGGCGCGTACATCCTCCTCGACGAGTTGCAGGCTGCCGCGAGTGAGGTGATCGCCCGTGCGACGGGCGCGGAAGCGGGGATGGTGACGGGCGGCGCGGAGGCGGCCTTGCTGCTCGCCACCGCCGCCTGCATCGCCGGGACCGATCCGATCAAGATCGCGCGATTGCCGGACAGCAGCGGCATGAAGAACGAGGCGATCATCCA
>JALYXG010000548.1 GCA_030947205.1 Chloroflexota bacterium | reverse complement strand
CATCATCGAACAGGTGCGCCGTCGGCACATCCGGCACGCGCGAAAATGGCGCGAGCGGATCGCGCCGTTCAACGCGTATCGGTGATTTCTCCATCTCTCCTCCTTCATCCCATCTCGTCACGCACATTGAACACCCCCGCCATTTACGACACGGGGAAAGCAATGAACGACGTTACTTCGTCACATCAACAGGCCAATCGCCGCTACAACCGCATCGTTGGCGATGCGGAGGGGTCTTTTGTAGGGCGCGATTTTGTACCTCGATTACCCGACAACAAGAGCGACAGGCAGTGCGCGCGACCCGGATCGGTCGCTCCCTGACCCGCCGAAGTAGTGGCGCGCAGTCAGAACAATGTTCGGAAAACTGCACGTTTTATGCCAGAAATGACGCGGCGGAAGTTACTCCCCGGCGAGTGACGGCGATGAGTGCAACATTATCGGACGGCGACTCAAACGGTTTTGCCGTACAATCGCGTGTAGCGAGCGGACGGCGATGCGGCGTGTGCAGAGGGGACGGCAAGAGCAGATGCGAAGAAACGGCAACGGGATTCTGCTTGGTATTGCGCTTTTTGGCGTGGTAGTGGTGGCAACGTTCGGTGTGACCGTTGCCGCTGCTGATCCGGCGATTGCCGTCGCCGCGACGGGTCGGGACGCGAGCGGCACGATTGTTCGCTTGTTGCCCGCCACGGATAAACAGGGCAATGTCGTGCCGCCACTGGCGCGGCTCGGCGAGTACGTGATTGCGAGCGGGCAGGGATTCCCGGCGAACCAGCCGGTGCAGGCATATCTGGTCGCGGGCAATCAGGCTTATCCCCTGGCATTTCAGGACCTCACGACCGCCACGAGCACGTCGCAGGCCATACCGATGACTGATACCGGCGGCGCATTCCAGAATTTCGCCTTCACGTTGCCGGCACCGGGACAGATCGCGGCGACCGATGGAGAAATCCTCGTCAGCGTCGGGTCCGCGACGGCGCGTGCCCCGATCACCGTTGATTCCGGTGTCGCGATGGCAGGGCGGGGCGACAAAATTGCCGTCGGCATCGGCGCGGCATTCTTTGTTGTCGCCGTCCTACTGATTCTGCTCCTGTTGCGCGGCTTGCCTGTGTACCCCATCGGGCAGACGACCGCGCGACGCACGAAGGAAGCCGAGACGACGTAGCGAAGTACATCAAGGAGAGTGATATGCCACTGACGGGAAAGCGGGCATTGGTAACGGGCGCGAGCAAAGGGATCGGCGCGGGGATCGCGCTCGGGCTGGCGCGCGAGGGCGCGGATGTCGCGGTCAATTACCACAGCGACGACGCCGGTGCGGAAGCGGTCGTGGCCGAAATCCGGGCGCTTGGCCGGAACGCCGTCGCGATCGGTGCGAATGTCGGCCAGGTCGCGGAGTGTCAGCGATTGGTGCGCGAGGCGGCGGAGGCGCTCGGTGGCCTCGACATCCTTGTCAACAACGCCGGCATCACGCTCTGGGAGGATTTCTTCGCGACGGACGAGGCGCACTGGGACGCGACGCTCGACACGAACCTGAAAGGCACGTTCTTCTGCACGCAGGCCGCTGCCCGCATCATGCGCGAGCAGGGCTGGGGACGCGTCGTCAACATCTCCAGCGGTGCGAGCAAATCCGCCTTCAAGAACGCGACGCCGTACAATGCCTCCAAGGGCGGTGTCAACATGCTGACGGTCGGCACCGCACTCGAACTCGGCCCGTACGGCATCACCGTCAACGCTGTCGCCCCCGGCGCGATCCTGATCGAGCGGACGAGCCAGGAAATGCCGGATTACGCAGGCACCTTCGCCGCCGCGACGCCCCTCGGTCGTGTCGGCTACCCGGACGACATCGCCGGGGCCGTCCTCTACTACTGCTCCGATGCCGCGTCGTACGTCACTGGGCAGGTTTTCTGGGTGGACGGTGGCCTCTCCCTCCGCTCCGGCCGTTTCGGTGACCAGAACGCTACCAAAGAAGAGCAACCAGTAGCAGACTAATCACGATCTCGGGACATAC
>JALYXG010000543.1 GCA_030947205.1 Chloroflexota bacterium | reverse complement strand
CTTCGTGGTGGCGGGCGGGGCGTGATGACGGTTGGGTAGCCGGTCTGGCGCTTGCGGTAGTCACCGGCGGGGATATGGATGTGCCGCACCATGCGGACATCGGCGAGGCGGGAGGAGATGCGGTCGTCAATACCGGGGAAGTCAATGCCCTGCTTCTGATCGGGCCGGATGTTGTTGCTGGTCACGACGAGCGGCAACCGCTGCATCGCGCGGTAGTTGATGATCTGGAAGAGTTTTTCGCGCGCCCACGGCGTTGTGTTCTCCGTGCCGAGGTCGTCCAGGATGAGGACGCCGACCTCGCGAATCGCCGTGAAGCGGTCGTCGAACGAAACGCCGCTTTTCGGGTCGTACGCGGAGCGCAGTTGATCGAGCAGATCGGGCACGACGCCGAAATGCACCGTCATCTGCTGGCGGACGGCCTCGTTGGCAATGGCGGCGGCGAGGTGGGTCTTGCCCGTCCCGTAGGTGCCGAACAGCACGATCCAGATCGGCTCGTACGTCTCGCTGTACTGCTTCGCCTGGATGAACGCCTCGCGCGTGCCGGGCACATCCTTGTCGAAGGTCGCGAAGGTGCAATCCACGAAGTGATCGAGATTGGAAAGCGAGCGCTGGTCGCTGTACCGTGTCGCCGCTCGCTCGCGCTCCTGGCACTCGCAGGGGACGGTGCGCCCAAACTGCGGGTGACCGACCTCGACATCGAGGCGCAAAAAGCCCGCCCCGTGGCAGATCGGGCAAACGTCACCTTCGCCACGATCCCGCCGGTTGACCGGAATTTCCACGTCGCCCGCCTCCGCCGCTCGTCCCTCGACGTACGCCGCCAGTCGTGAACCGCGTATCACGTCCTTGATGCTCTGCATGACTCTCTCCTGGTAGTCAGTGGATTCGCGTCCGTTCTGACTACTGACTACCGTCTACTGTCCACTCTCCCGATAGACTTCCAGATCGGCGAACTTGGTGAGGGACTGGAAGAAGCGAAGGTTGACGGTGCCCATCGGGCCGTTGCGGTGCTTGGCAATATGAATCTCCGCGATGCCCTTCTTCTCCGTCTCCGGGTCGTACAACTCCTCGCGGTAGATGAACATGACGATGTCCGCGTCTTGCTCGATCGAGCCGGACTCGCGCAGGTCGGAAAGCACCGGAATCTTCTCGGCGCGGGATTCGACGGCGCGGGACAACTGCGAGAGCGCGATGAGCGGCACATTCAGTTCGCGCGCCAGTTCTTTCAGGGAGCGGGTAATCTCCGCCACTTCCTGCACGCGGTTATCCGAGCGGCCACCGCGCATCAGTTGCAGATAGTCCACGATAATCATGTCCACGCCGGATTCCGCCTGCAAGCGGCGCGCCTTGGAGCGCAACTCGACGACGCTGATCGCGGGCGTGTCGTCAATATAGATCGGCGCGCTGGCGAGATTGCCGAGCGAGCGCGAGATGGCGGGCCACTCATCGTCGTCCACATACCCCAGCCGGAGCCGCTGCGAGTCCACGCCCGTGTCCATCGAGAGCAGGCGCTGCACCAACTGCTCGCCGCTCATTTCCAGCGAGAAGATGCCGATATGCTTGCCGTACCGGAGCGCGGCATTGAAGGCCATCGTCAGGGAGAGCGAGCTTTTGCCGACGCCGGGGCGGGCCGCGATGATGATCAGGTCGGATTGCTGCAATCCGCCTGTCATCTTATCCAAATCGGCGAAGCCCGTCGGCACGCCAACCAATTCGCCGCGATGCTGCTGGACGAAATCAATCCGCTCGAAAAAGGCGTCGAGGAAGTGCGAGATCGGCTTGAAGTCCCGCTCCAGGCGATCCTGCGAAACATCGAAAATCAGTTTCTCGCTCTTGTCGAGGGCGTCAACGAGTTCGAGATCGTCGTTGTAGCCGATCGTGACGATCGTCGAACCAGCGTCAATCAGGCGGCGGCGCGTCGCCTCTCGCTTGACGATCCCGGCGTAGTATTCGACGTGCGCGGCGGTCGGCACGATGCTGAGAAGGGTTGTAAGGTAGGCAAGCCCGCCGACATCATCGAGGCGACCCCGACGCTGGAGTTCGTCCGGCAGGGTCGTCAGGTCGGCAGGCTCGCGCTTATCGTAGAGGTCCACGATGGCGGCGTAGATTTCGCGGTGTGCCCCCCGATAGAAATCTTCCGGGTTCAGGCTGGGACGGACGCGAACAATCGCCTCGCGGTCAATCAGCAGGGAACCGAGGACGGATTGTTCCGCCTCGCTGTTGTTCGGTGGTAATCGGTCCAGTACCCGCTCTTGTAGCGCCATCCGTCGCTTCGCTCCTTCAGGACTGAGCGATAAGGACTGAGGACTGAGGACCAGTCGCCAATCCCTTCGCTATGTCACTGAGGAGCGAAGTACCATAGACTGAGGGAGCAAACCCTCAGTCCTCAGTCCTCAGTCCTCAGTCCTCTGCCGGTGGTTCCGGTTGCTCGGGCTGCGCTTCCGCTTCCGGGGCCGCTGCCTCTGCTGCTGCTTCCGCCGTTTCGCCATTCTCGCCCGCGACGATCACCGTCACTGACGGGACCAACCGACCGACGAGCCGGACGGAAACCTTGTGCTCCCCGATGCTGCGGATCGGCTCATCGAGCGCAATCTTGCGCCGGTCAACCTCTTCGCCCACGGCGCGCGACAAAGCATCCGCGATCTCCTGCGCCGTGATCGAGCCGAAGAGCCGCCCGCTCTCGCCCACCCGCGCCGTGAAGTGTAGCGTCGTCGCGGCGATCTTGTCGCCGAGCGAGCGCAGCTCGTCTTCCTGCTTGCGGATGCGCCGCTCGACCGCTGCCTGCCGCTCCTGCACCTGCTTGATCGTGCCGGTCGTGGCGATCTCCGCCAACTTCTTCGGCAGCAGGTAGTTGCGGGCGAACCCTTCCTTGACCGTCTGCACCGTCCCCGCTGCACCCAGATGCTCGACATCCTGGGTGAGAATCACTTTCGTCGCCATTGCGCGTCACTCCTCGATTTCGTCTACCACAGCAAAATAGCGGCACTTCCGCCGCCACAGCGACAGAAAGTATACGTGCCGACGAGCAATCCGCGCAAGGGATCGTGTACGGACAGTACATCCGTGCGAGAACGCTGTCAAGGGGGTAGTACGTACTTTACCGAAGGAGCAAGTAGCGAGTAGCACCTTCGCTGATCGGCATGGATGATGCGACAATAGCGTCGCGTCGGGGAAGACCACTGGAGGTGGGGCAATGTCCACGCATACCGCAAACGCTCAGATCGAACACCGGGGCATGGATGGGATACACGCGAGCGCCGCACCGCATGTCGTCATCATCGGCGGCGGCTTCGGCGGGTTGGCCGCCGCGAAGGCGCTCCGGGATGCGCCGGTGCGCGTCACGCTCGTGGATCGCGCGAACCACCACCTCTTCCAGCCGCTCTTGTATCAGGTCGCGACCGCCGCGCTCTCGCCCGCCGACATCGCCGCGCCGATCCGCGCGATCCTGCGCAATCAGCGGAACACGACGGTGCTGCTCGGGGAGGTGACGAATGTGGGCCTCACGAACCGCGCCGTCACCCTCGCGCCTGATCCCGAAACGGGCGAAACCGCCGCCGACCGGCTGACGTACGACTACCTGATCCTCGCGCCCGGCGCGGCCACTTCATACTTCGGCCACAATGCGTGGGAGAAAGATGCGCCCGGCCTGAAGAGCCTCGACGATGCGATTGAGATCCGCCGCCGTGTCTTCCTTGCCTTCGAGGCGGCGGAGCGCGAGCGGGACGCTGCCATCCGCCGTCGCCTGCTCACCTTCGTCGTCGTTGGCGGTGGTCCGACGGGCGTAGAACTGGCGGGAGCGCTCGCGGAGATCGCGCACGAGGCGCTGGAACACGAGTTCCGTGCGATCAACCCGGACGACGCGACGATTTACCTGCTCGATGCGGGGCCGCGCATCCTTGCCACATTTCCCGAAGACCTCGCGCGCAATGCGGCGTCCGACCTCGAAAAACTTGGCGTGAAGATTCGCACCAAGGCGGCGGTGACGGACATTGCGCGGGACGCGGTCGCGTTCGGCGACGAGCGCATCGCAGCCGCGACGATTATTTGGGCGGCGGGCGTCACCGCCTCACCACTCGGCAAATCGCTCGGTCTGCCATTGGAAAAGGGCGGGCGCGTGCCAGTTCGGCCTGATTTGACGCTCGCGGCGCACCCGGAGGTCTTCGTGATCGGCGATCTCGCGGCGTTGAAGGATGCGCGCGGTAACTTCCTGCCGGGCCTCGCGCCCGTCGCGACGCAGCAGGGCGAAGCGGCAGCGGCGAATATTATCCGGGCGCTACGTGGCGAGCCGACCGCGCCATTTCGCTACCGGGATCGCGGCAACATCGCGACGATCGGCCGCAATCGCGCCGTCGCGGTCATCTACGGGATCAGAATGAGCGGCTTCGCCGCCTGGGCGGTCTGGGTCTTCATCCACATCCTCACGCTGATCGGCTACCGCAACCGCTTCGCCGTGATGGCGCAGTGGACCTACGCCTATCTCACTCATCGCCGCCCCGCCCGCCTGATCCGCGCGGACAAGGTCTGATGAGCGCCCCTTGTCGCGTGATAGGATGTGAGAGAATTAGGTTGCACGAAAGGGGCTCCTATGGATTGGCGAAAGTATATTCACGCAGACCCGGAAATCCTGGTGGGAAAGCCCGTTGTCAAAGGAACAAGGCTCTCGGTTGAATTTATCCTTGGGCTTTTTGCTGCCGGCTGGACAGAGGATGAAGTGCTGGCGAATTACCCTACACTCACACAGGATTCGCTCCGTGCGGTATTCACTTCTGAAGAACGAAACAGCGAGGAAGACGCGACGCTCGAAGTGGAATCGCGGGACGGTGGTATCTTCTTACGACCAGCCCTCATCATTCCTCGCGAGGACGCATGGGCATATACACCGGAACACCGCGCGTCCGTTGAGCGAGTACGCAATAACCCCACGTATAGCGGGGTAACGAGTGAAGACCTCGAAGCGTTGATTAACGCAACGGATCCCGCAGCAACTATTGAACAGCTCAAGGAGCGCTGGACGCGGTATGAAGGGTAAACTGATACTCTCATCACCTCCCGCTACCGAGTGAGGCGACCGACGATGGCGTTGAGTCCGTCGTCGTCAGTGACGTGCAGCGTGAGTTGGTAGCCGCGGCGCATTTTTTTGACCTGTACACGGGAGATTTGCGCGCCGAGGGCGGAGCCGATGCGGCCCTGCACCGTCTCAATCTCCGGCGGGGCGGGGGCGGGTCCCGGTTCCGCCGGGCGCTCATCCCAGGTGCGGACGAGCGCCTCGGT